>NZ_BAAGIC010000002.1:291946-398628 GCF_054658315.1 Sessilibacter sp. MAH1 | reverse complement strand
GTCTCGTGGTAGCGCCGGTGCTCGTACGATTTGCGGCGTACTCAATCAATCGGGAGAATCCATCGGGCTTTTTAAAGTAAGGCGATTGATGTCCGAACAAAATCTTAGCAGTAAACAGCCGGGGCCTAAGAGGTTTAAAGTCGCAAATAAACCATCAAACGTTGCAGACAATACATTGAACCGAGAGTTTACCATTGAACGTCCGAATCACGTCTGGTGCGGCGATGTGACTTATCTCTGGAGCGGTACACAATGGCTGTATTTAGCGTTGGTTATTGATTTATTTTCTAGACGTATCGTTGGCTGGGCAATGTCAGACAGTCCAGATACGACACTCACAAACAAAGCATTAACAACCGCGTACTACTCACGAGGCAAACCGAAACACGTTCTCTTTCATTCGGATCAGGGCTGCCATTACACCAGTTATCAATACCAGCAATCATTAACTGATTTTAAAATGATCCAAAGCTTAAGTCGGCGAGGAAATTGTTGGGACAACGCCCCAATGGAGCGAGTTTTTCGAACATTAAAAACAGAATGGATACCGGAAGTTGGCTACGAATCAGTAAACCAAGCAACAACTGATGTATTTGCATTTATACGATACTACAATTTTATACGCGGACACAGCTACAACAACTACGCAACACCAGCTGAAGTTGAGAAAGCATTTAAATGATAAAAACCTCCTACAGGGTGGTATGAAAATAATTGACCACTACAACTTCTTATCTCAGCGGTAGAGGTAGAACCACCAGAGTTAAACCAAGGTCGCCGAATACTTAGCAAAGATATAAAATATGAAAACAATGAAGTACTTAAAGTAATAACCGACCCTCAAATTAGTTATGAAGTAAGAAGAATTGCTGTTGAGGTATTCACGAAAATAGGGGCCGAAGGTTTTGCGCGAATAGACATCAAGTCAAACAAATCTGGAAAATGTTTTTTTATGGAAATTAATTTAGTCCCTGGAATGACCATGGGAACCAGTTATTTTCCAGAAGCATTTAGAATCGATCAAGGTCATGATTATGATCAGACAATCGTTAATTTAATAGATTATTGTCTTTTTAAAACCATGCAAAAACAACCACTTATTGAACAAGTAGCTATGGAATTTTCTAGTAATTAAACCTGAATTTCAATGAGCATCATCAAGACTAAAAAACGTAGCATCACTATTTACAGTTAAAAATGTTACAGTTGAAAATGCGCTTAGTGAAAAATTTAAAGGCAACTCTGGTTATTTAGGGGAGAGCTCGTCAGGGTTCATAAAATAATGCCTCCGTTTTTAAAAAATGTCACGTATAAATATCTATACACAATGAACTCTATCTAAGTAAAAGTGAAATCTCGTACATTTAACTAACCTCATAAAGTGAAACCTCATCATAAAGAAATTAGCCGATCTTTTACTCTCAAATAATAGAGGTCGACCCTCTCAGTTGCCAGCAGTCCCCATTGATTGGTTGACACAACCTGTCAGGCGATTTATTAAAATAGAAGCCGCCGCGGGTTTATTACTCTTATTCTTTACCGTTCTAACGTTAATTGTGGCCAATTCACCATTTGGCGATTTTTTTAAAGATATTTGGAAAATTTCATTTGGTTTGACCATCAACGGCTATTCATTTGAACGAACTTTACATGATTGGATAAATGATGCCTTAATGACATTATTTTTCTTCTTAATTGCACTTGAATTAAAACGAGAGATTGTACTGGGAGACTTTAGTCAGCCACGCTTGGCGATGTTATCTATATCAGCGGCGACCGGTGGAATGATAGTACCGGCACTTATTTACCTGTTTTTTCAACATGGGGAATTAGGTCAACACGGGTGGGGGACTGTGATGGCAACTGATACCGCGTTTGTTATTGGCGGGCTCGCATTACTAGAACGGCGCATACCACGCACATTGCGTGTATTTATGCTCTCTCTCGCTGTGGTTGATGATATCGGCGCGATTATGGTTGTCGCTATTGGCTACGGTAAGCAATTAAGCTTCTCTTATATTGGATTATCGCTTATTGGTTTTGTTGTTATCCGATTAATGGCTTTAGCCGGAATTCGTAATTTAGGGCTTTTTTTTGGTGTTGGTATCATTATTTGGTTGTTTGTGGATGCATCTGGTATTCACGCTACTGCAACAGGTGTTATTCTCGGATTGATGACACCGACGACTAAGTGGGTAAGTGAAGAACGCCTTCGTAAAATTATTGATTGTGTTGTGATGCCACCGTCTAAAGAATATTTGAGTGATAACATTCACAATCGACAGCTATTAAAAACTGCTGAGGCAGCTGCGCGGGAAGCGTTGTCTCCCGTTGAGCGCTTGGAAATTATGCTTCATCCTTGGGTAAGTTTTGTTATTATGCCATTATTTGCGCTCGCCAATGCAGGTATTGATCTTGTCAATATGAAATTTTCAAGCTCAATTTCTATGGCGGTTTTTTTGGGATTTTTTATAGGCAAACCACTTGGAATATCTCTGTTTAGTTGGTTAGCTGTTCGTTTAAAAATTGCGAGTCTACCTAATGATTTAAATTGGTCTTTGGTTTTCTCCGCAAGTATTCTTGCCGGCATTGGTTTTACTATGGCGATATTCATTGCCAATATGGCGTTCACCACCGAATTAATTGCCTCAGCCAAGCTGGGCATACTCTTGGCTTCACTTGCATCAGGAATATTGGGAATAAGTTTGTTGTTTTTTCTTACCCGTAAAAACAATACGCTAAACCATAACGAAGTACGAAATTAATAATAGTAAACAAAGAGAATTAATTTGAAGCGACTTAAGATCACTCATAAAACAAGATATGATTTCACCGATCATGTAGAGCTATTACCGCATACCTTTCGTTTACGACCACGAGAGGGGCATGATTTACGAATTGAGTCCTCCAAGTTGACTATCTTTCCTTCTGCTGTTGTGCGTTGGTATCGAGATGTAGAAAGCAATTCAGTGGCTACTGCGTCATTTACAGATAAATCAAACTTTTTAACCATTGAAAGTGAAATAATAATACAAAAATACGATTTAAATCCTTTAGACTTTTTAGTTTCCGTGCATGCAGTTAATTACCCATTCACTTATCGATATGAAGATACTATTTCTTTATCACCTTATTTAACAAATCCAGACAAATTAAATCGGATTTTCACTGATTGGGTGGATGAGAATTGGAAAAACTATGAAAAAATTCAAACATTTTCGTTACTTGAACGTATAAATCGACGTATTTTTAAAACCCTAGTCTATGTAAGACGAGAAGAAGAGGGCGTTCAAAGTGCGGAGTATACCGTTGCCAGCAATTCGGGCTCTTGTCGGGATTTTGCCAGTCTTTTTATGGCTGCTGCACAACGACTGGGTTTTGCCGCACGGTTTGTTAGCGGTTATATCTATTCAGACGGTATATCGAAAGAAAATCAATCTACCCATGCATGGGCAGAAGTCTTTATTCCCGGTGCCGGTTGGAAAGGGTTCGACCCCACCTACGGAACCGTAGCTGGAGTTCACCATATCGCTACCGCGGTCGCCAGACGGCCAGAATCCGTGCCACCCATTTCTGGAAGCTTCTATGGAAGTAGTGGCGCGTCTATGAATGTGGAAGTTTTGGTGACTGAGATCAGTTAATCATTATTAAAAGGAATAATTTAATGTGGTTACGCACAAGTTGTAAATTAAGGTTCGATATTAAAACTCCCACACCGTTTATTTTGATGCTACGACCCAGAAGTGGAGACCAGCAATGGGTTGCCTCTGAGGCTTACATTCTTAGCCCACCTGTATCTGCTTTTGAATTTACAGACGATTTTGGAAACCTCTGCCAAAGGTTAGTCGCACCACCGGGCGATTTCATGGTATCGACCACCGCAATTATTAAAACCTCTGATACAGTGGACATCGGTCACGGAGGTGAATTTATTAATGTAGAGAATCTTCCTAACAGCGTGCTCAAGTATCTTCTTCCTAGCCGGTATTGTGAATCTGATTTTTTTAACGAGATGGCGACAGAAATTGTGTTAAATCACTCTCCAGGCTACGATCAGGTCGCAGCAATTGAGAGATGGCTGCGAGAGAACATCCGTTTCGAACCAGGTAGCAGTTCGTTTCCATCATCTGCCATTGAAGTAAATAAGGTTCGCGTCGGAGTATGTCGAGATCTATCGCATCTTGGTATCGCATTGTGCCGCAGTTTGTGCATTCCAACACGTATGGTTGTGGGTTATTTTCACACATTAAACCCTATGGAATTGCATGCATGGTTCGAAGCCTATGTCTCGGGACGTTGGTATACATTCGACGCAACACAAGATACTAAAAAAGGGGGTTATGTAGCAATTGGATACGGTCGTGACGCGGCTGATGTTGCAATCTACAACCAATTTGGGCCTTCTGTTTTTCCGTATGAAGAAACCGTAAGTGTTACTTTATCAAATATTACATAAATAGTACCTAGAGTTGTGTAATGCTATTAAACTCTAAGAATAAAACGCACATCGAAATGACTACAGAATAAAGCTCATTTAAAAATTTCTTCTAATCAAAAAATTACTTCTAAATAGGCCAATTTCTTCGAGTGGCCAAATGTAGAAGAATAGAAGGTTGTTGTGCAATGATTTCATCGTACCGCGCCTTCTTTCTGCCTTCAAACTGTCGCAAGTGGCGTTTCGCCTAATTATTAAAAATATCTTAACTCGATCAATACGATTTTTATCCATAAATATTTTTGAATGACTTAACTGATGAGTGATAAAATATATCACGCAATTATGCCACTTATCTGGTCATAGTTACTGTTTCTGGTCATAGTTACTGTTTCCGGTCATAGTTACTATTAAAATTTGCTTTGCGTCTGTAAAATATTGTTATAAACAGAAGTATTCATGGAAAAAGAAATCATTCATATAATCCCAGGCGCCTTTGTGTTGGTAATGGGGCTGTTTAATTTGTATCGGGCTTTAGTTAAGCGCAAATGGCCAGAAACAATAGGTAAGATTCAAAAAAACGAAATTAGACAGATAACTATTGCTATCTATCCAATAATAAAGATTGGCATGTTAAATAGCTATAATACAAACCCTGGTTCAAGTAAAAAACAAAAATTAATCCTCAATTATGTTTATGTTGTTGATGGAGGCAAATACACCGGCAATCAGCTTTATTCCGCGCCGATTATAGAAACTAGGCGAAGATTGGTAGGCTTATATGTTGGTGATAAAGTCAAAGTTTTCTACAACCCCAAAAATCCAGCCAAATCTTTTTTAGCTCATTCATTTGCGTGGCCTAGTCTTGTTGTAATCTTTATTGGCTTAGCGCTAATAGCGGGTGGTGTGTACATGCAGCTCAATCAATAACAATCAATTGCACGTTACTCAACAAAAATATGTAATCGAAAACACTCCAATTATGCTGGTATTTTTCGTCGTTAACTCAGTACGATAAGTTTATAAGGAATCGTTCAATTATGAGTCACTACAAAGAATTTCATGATCCAAGCCAAAATTTATTAATTGCGAGCCTTCCCCACACGGTTCGGCAACGCCTATTAGTAAACCTTGAGCTGATCGAACTACCTCTTGGACATGTATTGTATGAGTCCGGCGATACTCTTCGTCACGCATACTTCCCTACAGACTCTATAGTATCGTTATTATATGTAATGGAGAACGGTGATTCCGCAGAGATAGCTGTGGTTGGGAACGAAGGCATGGTGGGTACAGCGCTATTTTTAGGCGGGGAAAGCACGCCAAGTAGAGCGGTAACACAGAGCTACGGTTTCGCTTATCGGTTACCTAGGCAAAAATTTATTGAGGAATTTAGTCTCCACAAAGAGTTGCTGGTTTTACTTTTGCGGTACACACAAGCGGTTATTACTCAAATGGCTCAAACGGCTGTTTGCAACCGTCATCACTCAATAGATCAACAATTGTGCCGCTGGCTACTTTTGTCACTCGACAGAATGAGTGGCAAAAATTTGTTTATGACACAGGAATTAATTGCCAATATGCTAGGTGTACGACGTGAAGGTGTTACAGAGGCCGCCGGGAAACTTCAGAAATTGGGAGTGATCGAGTATCACAGAGGCCATATAACAGTGCTTGATCGATCAAAACTGGAGAACTTGTCATGTGAATGCTATGCGGTTGTAAAAAAGGAAACTGATCGGCTATTTCCTTTATTAAAAAAGAGTTCAATTAATAATTGTTGAATATTATTAAATTTCTTATCGTCAAAATAGGGTATTTGAACCTAATATAGCCTCAAATTCAGCAATATTGAGTTGTCAGAACTTCTTTTCCTATATTCAGCAGAAAATGTTTTCTTTCTACGTCGAATTTAAGAGCATTTACTAGTTTAGGCATGAGCTTTCTGTTTATGCTTAAAAATAAATCAGAGGAAAGTATCACGTAACTAATATATCCACGTGTTACGCTAAATACAATATCTTTAATATTCCCCATAATTTTATTTTTTTAACAATTTTATAACCAAGCATGTTGCTTACATTCACTAAAAGAGTGTCTGAATCAACCTGTACGCCAGCACTAGTATTAATATTTAATTTACTACTGCTAGTACCATTTTCTTGAATCATAAAGTACTCCGCTTTTGTTTTTAAAATTTATAGAAAACTCTTATTAGCCTAAAGTTTATATAGTCACAGGGAGGCATTGCCGACCTCAAGACCAGCAAGCGCTTGATATTATGAATAAATTGGAATCGCATCTTTCAATTTCTTTCCTCCAATTAAATCATGGATGAGTTAATCAGAGGTTCCTATAGATATTTTTTGTTTCATAGCCATCTTAAAAATAAATAAATGTCGGGTATGTTCGGTAACGTACGGACATTGCACTAAAAGAATAGCATTATGTTCGTAACGAGAAACCACAGTCTGTGGACTCGAAAATAGAAAGTGAGAAGAAATGAAAACGTCACAAGAAAATAAAGAACACCAAAACAAGCCTGAAAAACCAGCTCAAACATCACAACCAAAACCTGAGCAACAAAAACAATTTGCGCAGAAGCCAGACCAATCTAATCAAAAAAACGACCCAAAAGATTCAATTAAAAAGAACTAACTCGACTCTCTTGAAATTGATTTTTGAATTTCTCTGTATCCGTTCTGTTTTTTTGAGCGGATACAATTTCCGCCTCTAAAGGATTTATAGCAAACTTTTAATGAAATAAAGGATTTAAAGGCTCAAATATAATTTCTAACATTAGTAATATAATTAAAGAGTAAATAAAATGAATAAACAAAGTACAATTTCAAATAAACCAACACCAGCTGAGATTCAAATAACATTGATTGATTCAGGCAAGGTGCTGGCACTCAGCCGTCATACCGGTTTATCTTGGCACATCGAAAATAAGTCTACCAATTTAGGTTGCAAGCTCCCCGCTACGAGCATCGTTCAATAGCGTATGGCATCCACAGACTGGTCTTGTTTATTATGATTAACATAATTCCTACTACGAAAAAGCAATGGCGTGAACGCTATCTCACTCATCTGGGTGAAAGCGGCTGTAGAAACATGTATTGGTCTTTAAAGCAATTGGCACAAGATTTTGACTTTACGTTAGGTGATCAACCTTTAGTTATAAGACTGTTTTTAGAAAATATCATGCGCAACATTGAAAACAATGTAGATGAAGAAAATACCGCATATTTACAGGTCTTAATTAAGGCGTTGATCTCAGGTATTAATACCGCCGAATTCGAGTTTCAATTTTACCCTAGCCGCGTACTCATGCAAGACTACACTGGCGTACCCGCCATTGCTGACTTGGCAGCTATGCGCGATGCCGTATTTGCGAGTGGCGGCGATGCTGAAAAAATCAATCCTATGTGTCCCGTCGATCTTGTCATTGATCACTCCGTTATTGTAGATCAAACAGGCCATTCAAATGCATTGCAGTACAACCGCCAACGTGAAATGGAACGAAATAAAGAACGCTATCAGTTTTTAAAATGGGCTCAGGGTTCATTTGAAAATCTTACAGTGGTTCCTCCAGGAAAAGGTATTTGCCATCAGGTTAATCTCGAATATTTTGCCCAAGTGATACGTAAAAAAGAGGACGTGCTATTTCCAGATACGCTGGTGGGCACTGATAGTCATACCACCATGATCAATGGGCTCGGGGTGCTCGGCTGGGGCGTGGGCGGCATTGAAGCCGAAGCGGTTATGTTAGGGCAGCCTTTAAGTTTGAATGCGCCTCGTGTTGTGGGCGTTAGATTAGACGGTGAGTTGCCCTGTGGCGTTACCGCAACGGATCTCGTTCTAAGTATCACGGAGATTTTAAGAAATCATGGTGTGGTAGGAAAATATGTTGAATTTCATGGAGCTGGTGTCAGTAATCTTAGCGTCGCTGACCGTGCCACAATTGCCAACATGTCGCCTGAATACGGAGCAACCTGCGCATTATTTCCAATTGATGCAAGAGTTATCGAGTATTTAACCTTAACGAATAGACCGGCCTCATTAGTTGAGCGAGTCTACGATTACGCTGTTGCACAAGAACTATTTTACAGTTCTGATCATGAATCCCAAGCGCCCATTTATGGGGAAAGCTTAGTCATCAACTTAAATGACATTGTTCCGTGTATCGCAGGTCCCAAGCGTCCACAAGATCGCTTACCACTTGCCGCAATTAAGCAAAAAACCCTCGACGAATGTGCACTGGCAGGTCACGCTGGCGTTAGTGAATCAAGTGATGCTCAGTCGTCGCTGATGGATGGTGACTTGGTGATTGCTGCCATTACTTCCTGCACGAATACATCCAACCCCAGCGTCATGCTGCTTGCCGGCTTGCTTGCCAAAGCAGCTGTTAAAAAAGGTTTGTTGGTTAAGCCCCATGTTAAAACGTCACTTGCACCCGGCTCCCAAGTAGTTGCTCGTTATCTGAACCGTTCTGGATTGCAAACCTACCTAGATCAGCTGGGTTTTCAGCGAATTGGCTTTGGCTGTACAACCTGTATTGGCAATTCAGGCCCCTTAAACAATAATCTTGAATCCGTGATTGAAATGGGCAATTTACACGTCAGTGCTGTGCTTTCTGGCAATCGTAACTTTGAGGGAAGAATTCACCCCTCCGTCCGACTCAACTGGCTGGCCTCACCACCGTTGGTCGTAGCTTTTGCTTTAGTAGGGCATACGCGGATCAATTTTGATAAAGAGCCTTTAGGCTTTGATCAAGAAAATAACCCGGTTTTTTTAAGTGATATCTGGCCAGATAATTCGCAGCTCGAACACGCGATGCTGCAGGTCAGCCAAGAACTCTATGCGCTGTCTTATAAAGATATTTTGCAAGGCGATGAGTATTGGAATGACTTAGATGTCACAAGCAGTAAGTGTTTTCCCTGGAATCCAGAATCGACCTATATTCGTAAGCCTCCCTTCTTTCAGCAGCATGAAAAACCCAATCCAATTATTGCGGCAAGAATTTTAGCGATAGTGGGCGACTCCATTACCACAGATCATATCTCACCAGCAGGAAGAATTAGCCTGGATAGTCCTGCAGGAGAATATTTGCTAAAGCGCCATGTTAAACCGGACCAATTTAACAGTTATGGTGCACGTCGAGGTAATCATGAAATTATGGTACGCGGTACCTTTGCTAACAAGCGACTGAAAAATGCCATAGTGACGCCAATGGAAGGGGGGTTTACTCGCATATATGAAGACGCCGAGAATACACAAAATACAAGCCAATCAATCAACATTGAAGAAGCTGGGCCCGTGACTATTTTCGCGGCTAGCCAGTATTACACAGAGAAGAATATTCCTTTGGTCATTTTTGCAGGCAAAGAATATGGTACCGGCTCAAGCCGTGACTGGGCCGCGAAAGGATGCTTGTTGTTGAATGTTAAAGCCGTTATTGCAGAAAGTTTTGAACGTATTCATCGTAGCAACTTAGTTGGAATGGGTATTATGCCATTGCAACTATTACCAGAAACAACCATCGATGATTTGTCGTTAAACGGTGACGAGAGCATCTCCATTCTAAGGCCAACCGATACTATCAAAAATAATCAACTGCTACCCAAACAAAGGATGCTTCTGGAAATAACAAGTAGTCAACAGACATCCAGCAGTCACAAACCTCTATTGACGCGCACTATCTCGGTAGTTCTTAGAATCGACAATTATCAAGAACTCGATTATTTTTTTGCCGGTGGTGTTCTGCCGTATGTTGCTCAACAATTCATAAATAACCAACACAATGACCGATATCACGACTAAACAATCAAAACAAAGTTCGGTAAATAAGCGGTCCGAAATCCAGCAGGACACAGGTGCCGATGGTTTGTCTGCAATCCAAACAAATGAGTTATGGGGCAAACAAACTCAACTGTCGCTAAAATATTTTGATATCGGAAACCATACTTTTAATTCGGACTTTATTAACGCCCTAGTTTCCATCAAACGTGCCTGCGCAACCATTAATTACCAATTAAAACTGATAAACGTTAAACGGTTTAAAGCCATTGTTCATGCTTGTGATGAGATTCTAAACGGTAAGCACCGTGATCAATTTCCATTACGGATATGGCAAACAGGATCGGGCACGCAAACTAATATGAATGTCAACGAGGTCATTGCATCGTTGGCGAATACCTTTTTGCGCCAAAACAATCCAAGTGACAAATCAATAGATGCTGAAGAATTACACCCGAATGATCACGTTAATATGTCACAGTCGTCCAATGACGTATTTCCCAGCGCCATGCATATCGTTGTAGCACAGCAGACAATAAAAATACTGCTGCCCGCTATCGAGTTAATGGAGCGCGAATTATCCCATAAACAAACAGAATTTAAGAGCATCTATACGGTCGGGCGTACTCATTTGATGGATGCGCTACCAATTAATGCGGGCGCTCTGTTGTCGGGCTATGGCAATCAAATAACAGCAGCAAAAATTGCAATTAAAGACAGTTTGAGTGCGGTTTATCAGTTAGCTCAGGGAGGTACGGCAGTGGGCTCAGGTGCTAACGCACCGGAGTTATTCGGCCAAAAGGTGGTTGCACTGTTGGCAGAGCAATACCAGTTACCATTTGTTCAGCACCCAAACTTATACGCGGCAGTTTCTGGAGCAGATGCGTTACTATTTTACAGCAGTTCACTCAAACAGTTGGCCGCGACCTTATTTAAAATCGCCAACGATTTTCGACTGCTCGGTAGTGGGCCTCGTTGTGGACTAAATGAATGGCATTTACCGGCAAATGAACCTGGCAGCTCTATTATGCCAGGCAAGGTAAATCCAACCCAATGTGAAGCATTAAGCATGGTATGTTTACAGGTATTTGGCAATGATCTGACGGTTTCTCTTGCTGCTTCAAACGGTCAGTTGCAAATGAATACCTATCGCCCAGTAATTATTCATAATGTTTTAGAAAGCATCGATTTGCTGGCCGATGCAATAACTTCTTTTTCAGAAAACGCTATACGAGGTTTAAAAATTAATCGTACTCAAGTTGATATCAATATGCGTAACAACTTGTCCGTTATTACTCTGCTAGCACCTAAAATTGGCTATGATGTGGCGACAAAGATCGCTCAGCAAGCAGACATATGCAATAAAACTTTAGCAGAATCTGCAGAATCTCTGCATCTTTTTAGTCAGGAAGAATTTAAACGCTTGATAAACGAACAACTGGAAATCCAATTAATAGAACATGAATAATCTCAGATCGAACAGGTCGCAACGGATTTACAGGATCCTCCTAAGCTAAGATATTACTCACGGAGCAAAATTTCTTTATCGTTTTTCAATCATCGAACGTCGGATGCCTTACTTATCTCCGATATGATCTCAACAATTGATTAAGCAGAACAGGGAGGTCTTCTGACAACTGAGCTTGTTCTATCCAGCCCTTTATCGCAGTACTTGAGCAAACATCTTTTGCTTCAAATGGTAAAGCTTAATTTCTGGGAAGGGGCAGGTTAATAATCTAAATTGATTAAGTACAACCTCATTGATTAAGTACAACCTCATTGATTAAGTACAACCTCTAATGCCTATAATTGGGAACCCATACTGAAGAAAGAAATTGAACGGATGATTTCCTCGTAGGGCAAGTCTAACAACACGCCAACAACACTTCTAAATCCGTTTATAACCTCGTGTGTTACCGCAGTCACTTACTTCACAAAGCACATAATCTGTGTCCATCCATATCATCGTTAATTCCAATCAGCATAGATATTTAGACAATTGCAAGAAAGTTTGGTTGTAATTATAAATAATTATCATTAGTATTAAAAATACATTTCTGCTAAATAATGATATATCGCCCTTAACTAACAGGCCGTTTATTAGCTCAGACTGTAGAAGCCAAAAATATCACTATCAATTTTTTAACAAATGCCAATATTTATAATTCTTAAAACAGGTGGCATCACATTATGTCGCACGAAATAATGCTTAGTTTGAGCTTCCTGTAGTTTTATATGGAAGATCAACCTTGTGATGTGTATTCATATTTTTGTTCAGTGTGGTTTTGATGTGATATCAAACAAAAAACTATTTGCAGTTCACTCATGGGTTGGGCTTATTGTTGGGCCAATTTTATTCTTTATCTGTATTTCGGGTACTGTTTCGACAATTAGTTATGAATTAGATTGGTTGCTTGACCCTGAAATTCGAGTCCCAACCTCAGAAAATACAACCCCAGTAACCGCCGATGTTCTCTATCATTCATTGCAAGAGGCTTATCCCGGCTCTTTAGTGCCTGTGTTAAGTTTGTCTCCAGCTCTTCCCTATGTGCCAGCTGTAGCCTTGATGGAAGATTATGAGAGAGGGGCATTTATTGTTTATTTAAACCCTTACAGTGGCAAGATCATTGCCGAGAGAAATCGTTTAAATATAAAAAATTTCTTTCGTATTCTGCACAAACAATTTTTTATTATAAAAACAAAAATGACCCCCAACGGGGTGTTTTTTGTGGGTATTTTTGGCTTATTTTTACTTGTTTCTTTAGTCGCTGGTTTTTTATTGTTGAAAAATCGCCTAAAAAACATGTCTCGAATTCGTTCATCCAAGGGCTCACGAATATTTTGGATTGATTTACACAGATCTTTAGGGCTTTGGTTTTTGGCGTTTACATTGCTGTTTGCCGTGACCGGTGTTTGGTACTTAATAGAAAAAATTTCCGGTGAATCAGATGTAGTATTACATCAAGAAGCCAATTTAAATTATCTTGGCCAAGAGAATTATTTGCCCGAATTACGCGTTGATGAATATCTCTCTGTAGCGAGAGAGGCCATTCCTTCATTAGAAATTGCTTACTTATTTTTACCCAGAAAACCCGGCGAGTTGGTACACATTTACGGTCAGGCAGGGCCTTTATTGGTTCGAGATGCTGCAAATTATGTGGCAATTGACCCGGTTACCTTAAAGGTATACGAACATTATGTAGCCTCTGATTTATCTGCTTATGATCGTTGGGTACATACCGCTGATGTTTTACACTTTGGCACATTTGGTGGCGTTTTCACTCGTTTTATCTGGTTTTTTGCAGGTCTCGTTTTATCGTTTTCTATTTTAGCCGGATGGTATTTGTGGTTACTCAGGGTAAAAGCCGTTGGCTCAAAAGCAGTTAAATCAACTTGGTACTCTGTTGTAACCACCACGACCTGCGTGTTTTTAGTATTACTCAGCACTACGTTTTCTGTTTTAGGCTTCTTTAAAATGGAAGGAGCACCAATTCAACCTATTGTTCAGGCGGTTGATTTTACCGAGCTTGGGCCATTTAACGGCATGTTCTATCAACGTGGCTTGGCTTCTGAAGCGACTGATCCTGATCGGTCAGAAACCTTAGCGTCTGGGTATTTGATCAATCTAGGCGTAGAGTTTACGCGGCCAGTTAATTTAGATTCTCTAGAATTAATCATCAATGATCGGTCTTGGTTATTCTCTTCCGGTTGGAATATTTTTGAAACGAAAATTTTTATCGAGAAAGCCAATCTAAATCAACCGATAGAAGCAACCCTGGTCGCTAAAAATGCACAAGGCCAGATATTTAAGACAGAGATTTTATTAAATTCACCACACACCACATACACACCAGCGCAACAACATTACATCCAACAAAACCAACCTCACAGCGCTGTTGCGGTTAGAGTTTTTCTTGTTTTGTTTTCGGTAATTATGTTGCCAACGCTTTTAGGCTGGATGTTATTCAGTAACAAACTAGCGAAGAAAGCCAGCAGGGCAGTACCAACAAAACTGGCAGGCAATCAAATAGTTATGCAACCACTTAAATAACAGGAAGTTTCCATTAAAAGCGAAGAACGTTTCTGCTTTTTGTATTCTTACCTAAAGCTTTTAACTCAAGTGGTAGGGTTGTAACCTTAAACATTAATGGCGTGCGCTATGCATTTAGTGTGCGTTCTGGCAATTCAATAACTCCACTCACGAGCAGCAGTCTCACACACCGACGTATCTGATTTTTATCAAATTACCTTAAAGTAGAATAGTTAGATTTGTTATATCACTCAATTGCGATTGATAATTATTGTTATTTGTAGTAATTTCTCGTTCTAGTTCAAGGCTAGGGGCCATCTTTAGGCATTGCAATGGCTATTTGTTTTGTAAAAACAATGGGTAACGTAAAAATTATTATATATCTTGGGTCAATGTATGAATATTAAGAAATCGCAACGTTGTGGGTTGTGCGTGGCTATTTTATCGGTCAACTCTATTTCTATTGCTCAATCAAATACACAAATCGAAGAAGTGTCTGTAACGGGCCATAAGCGAGAGTACCAAACCGAAGAGGTTTCCGGTTCTATCGGTTTTAATGTATCTCCACTAGATGTGCCAATTTCGATTGACGTAATCAACCAAGATATCTTAAAAGACCAGCAGGTTAATAACGTTGATGATGCATTGCGTAATGTATCTGGCGTAACTAAATTTAAAACCGGTAATGGTGGTGAAGAACAATTCGCAATTCACGGCTTTAGTGCGTCGCAGTCGATATATAAAGATGGTGCACGCATTAATAATGCGCAAAACTCTACCAATATACCTTCTACCGAAACTGCAAATATTGAAAAGGTCGAGGTCTTAAAAGGGCCTAGCGCTATTTTATACGGCCAGGGTGAACCTGGCGGCACTATTAATTACGTTACAAAAAAACCTGAGTTTGAATCTTTTCATGAAGTCGAACTATTAACCGGAAGCGATTCATTTTCAAAAATTGAATTTGATAGCACCGGTGCTATTGGTAACTCAGACCAGTTTGCTTATCGTGTTGTTGGCTCTTACGAAGATTCAGACAGCTTCCGAGATTTTGTAGAGCGCGAACGATTTCTGTTAAATCCGTCAATTTCGTACCTTAACAATACCGGCGGAATATTAACGGCATCCGTTGAATATATTGACGACGACTTCACTACCGATCGTTCACAAATTTTAAGCGGCGACTTTATTAACGGTTACGATTACGATTCCAGTGTATTAGACACAGAACAGTTTTATGGTATTGAAGGATATAATAATCGCAGTAACGCAGAGTCAACTCGTGTATCGTTAACTTACAATCAGCCAATTAATGATTTTTACAGTATTGATCTTTTAGCATCCTATACAAAAAACGAAAAAACAAATTTCGATTCCACGCCGCTTTTTGCAACGCCAGCAACCATTGGTTTATTGGCCCAAATAGGATTTCCCGCCCCGGTTAACCTAGGGCAAGTATTGTTGCCAGATGGTACGGTTTTAATTCAACCGCGTTTTGGTGAAGGCGAAGGTGAAACAACTTATCTGCAAGCAAACAATTTATTTGAATTTTCAAGTGGATCGCTAGCGCATAAATTATTGCTTGGTATTTCTTACGAAGAATTAGAAACCGACTCATTTACCACAACCGGTTTAAATATCGCCACTTATAACATCTTCAGCAATCAACGGTCGTTCGTACCATTGGCTGCGGGAATTCCAACCGATGAGGTATTTTTAAATCCAGTTGGTACCGATATAAAAATCAAATCGGAAGAAATTTCTCTTAATGTACAAGACTTAATTGAAATTAATGAACAATTCACAGTTCTACTTGGTGGTCGATTTGTCGATTACGAAAGCAATACTAATCTTGGCGGCGATGAGGCATTCGACGATACAGATTTTACCGGTCGTTTAGGTGTGATCTATAAACCTGCCGAAAATATTTCGTTATACGCAAGTTACGCGCAAGGTTACCTACCAGCAACAGGTAGCTTAGACCTTAATGGTAACCAAATCGACTCCGAAACAAACTCTCAATTTGAAATTGGCCTAAAAGCTAATGTATTGGATGAGCGTTTATTGTTCACGGTAGCTTTATACGACGCAGAACGTAAAGATGTCGCAAGCTTTGACGCGGCGGCCACACAACAATCTAACTTTAATGTTTTTGATACGATTGGTCGGGTTGAGTCTAGAGGTTTGGACCTACAAATTATCGGTAAAATTACCGATGCTTGGCGTATTGTTGCCGGTTACGCGTATATAGACAGCGAAATAGATACAGTAACTACATCCATTTTTGGTGGCGTGTTGGATCTCGATGGCAGAGAGCAAGTCGGTATTCCAGAAAATAGCGCTAACCTTTGGAGCGTTTACGAGTTTACCAATGGCTTTGGTATTGGTGGCGGTCTTTTTTATCAAGATGATACCTTCGCCAGTGCCGAAAATAATACCGAATTTGACGGTTTTACGCAGGTTGATGCCGTTGCCTACTACAAGCACAATTTATGGAAGTTTCAATTTAATGCCATTAACCTTACTGACGAAGAATATCAGTTAGCCCAAGGTGGCGTAGTGGAAGATCTTTTTGCATCTATTCGTGTTGGCACTTCTGTACCCAGGAGTTTTGTTTTCTCAGTGTCAAAAGAGTTTTAAGGCAACAGGCTCCAAGTTAAACTTAGATAACACAAGGATGTGTCGCCAGTTTCAAGAATGGTAAGTAATCGAAATTGTGAAGAAATTGGAAATCCCATTTTCAATTTCTTCCCTCTGACTAAATCATGGATGAACTAATCAGAGGCTCCTTAAATAATACTAATAAATTTGCCTTTACCGGAAAATATCCAACATATCAAAATCAACCCAACTAATAGTTATTTAATAAGTGGCACTTAGGTTAAAAAGCATCAATTTGATTAAAAAAAATTAACTTCCAAAACAAGCGAATTCTAAAAAAAAACCGGCTTTTGCCGGTTTTTTTAGCACAAATAACTCATCCGTTAATTAGCAATCTAATTGTTATGGCTCATGAATGGTTTGTGCAACTTCGGCAACACAAGCCAGAAATATGTTAATTACAACGCTCATTTCCTGCTGTGTGATGTTCAGCGGTGGTAAAAATCTTACCGTGGCACCGGCTCGACCACCTAACTCTAAAATAAGGCCATGATGTAAACAAAGTTGTTGTATTTTTCGTGCAATATTTCCGTCTGCCATTTTTGGTTTTTGTGGGCTGTTGTTTGCCGATACAATTTCAACACCGATCATTAAACCTCGTCCGCGAACATCGCCTAAAAATTCGTAGTCTTGTTGTAAACGTTTAAGTGCCGATAAAAGTTGATCGCCACGTTTACGCACATTTTCTAAAATATTCTCACTGCGAATAAGCTGTAATGTTTTAGCACCGGCCACCATGGCTAATTGGTTACCACGAAAAGTACCTGTATGCGCTCCGGGAAGCCATTTATCCAGTTTTTCATGATATGCAATTAATGCCATAGGAAGACCACCACCAATCGCTTTAGACATGACCAAAATATCCGGCTGAATATTGGCAAATTCGAAAGCAAACATATTTCCGCTTCTGCCAACACCGCATTGAATTTCATCAAAAATTAACGGAACATCAAAGCGATCACATAAATCTCTTAACCCTTGTAGCCATTTTAGCGGAGCAGGAATAACACCGCCTTCGCCTTGAATGGCTTCAACAACAATTGCAGCAGGCAAGGGCGTACCCGAATGAGAATCTAATAGCTGATGTTCTAATAAATTTAAATTAGCGTAAATACTTGCCTCTCCAGTTAATCCAAAGGGGCAACGATACTCATAGGGATACGGCATAAACTGGACATTGGCCATTAAATCAGGAACCGGAGACTTAGTTCCTCGATTACCCATAAGTGACAAGGTGCCGTTGGTCATTCCGTGATAAGCGCCCGAAAAAGACCAAATACCGCTGCGTTTTGTTGCCGTTTTAGCAAGTTTAATTGCAGCTTCTACCGCATCGGTTCCGGCTGGACCGCAAAATTGTAACTTAGCGCAACATGCAAATTCCTTCGGTAAAATACTGAATACTTCCTTTACAAACTCTCGCTTTGCTGGCGATGTTAGATCAAGTGTTTGCCAGGGCCCGCCGGATACTAAATAGTCGTTTACTGCACGAACAACCTCAGGGTGATTGTGTCCCAACGCAAATGTGCCCGCACCGGCCAAGCAATCTATAAATAATTGCCCCTGTGTATCTTCAACGAAAATTCCCTGAGCTTTTTTTATCGCGATCGGAATATTTCTAGGATAACTGCGCGCATTTGATTCTGTTTGGTTTTGCTCTGATAAAAAAACATTGTCAGCAATCTTAAATTCTTCTTGCTGTAAAAATCTCGTTAAAGAATCAGACAAAACCGAAATAACGTTGTGTCGATCATTTTTTGCTTGTTTATTTTCATACTCGATAATTGTTTCTTGAGTCATTTCGATATCCCATATAGGTCGAGCACATTTAAATTAATAGCGTAAGAGAGTCGAGAGGTTAGCCAGTCTGTATATCCGCCGGCATTAATCTCGGCAAAGTAATAAGCGCGTAAGTTTTTATGTGTGTTAATTAACCCAAACTTTCTTAGAAAAAATAATTTCCAAGTATGCGTTAATTTATGTTGAAGAATGATGCATCAATACTTTAAACTTATCAATAACAAGAGTACGAATCATTATCATTTATATTTGTGAAGTGACCCACATTGCTGAGTTTTTCTAAGAAAAACAACAATATCTGCTTAAGTGATCGCTTTATTACTATTCTCCAAAATAGATCTGGCACAGACTATGAGCGCATTACCATACATCATTACACCCAGTACGATTGCAGGTGTAATTGATAAAAATTACTCGAATACTCAACATCTAAATCAGCAAATCGCGCAACTAAAATCGGTAATAGAACGTAGTTTTGATCACCATGGTGCTGTATTACTGCGAGGATTCTCAGTTGATAACGAAGAACAATTTTCTTCAATAATACGTATATTTGATTTTAATTTATTGAACTACGATTTTGGTTCAACGCCCAGAAGTGTGATAAAAAAAGGCGTCTATACATCTACAGAATATCCGTCTCATCAAGTTATTCCGCAGCATTGTGAGCAAGCATACTGTTTACAATGGCCGAAAAAACTATGGTTCTACAGTCATCTTGTTGCCGAAAACAACGGTGAAACGCCTATAGCTGACTGTCAAAAAATCTACGATTCAATTCCTGCCCAAATTAAAAATATTTTCGAAAAGAAAGGATTATTGTACGTAAGAAACTATGGCAACGGTTTGGATTTACCTTGGCAGCAAGCCTTTGGGACTGACTATCAAGAAGAAGTTTCTGCGTACTGCGACAAAAATAATATTGGGTTTCAATGGAAAGATGACGATGAATTACGTACTTGGCAAAAATGTCAGGTAAGTATTCAACATCCTAAAAATCACCGGTGGACATGGTTCAACCAAGCGCATCTGTTCCATATTTCTAATCTATCTGATTCAGTAAAAGAAACTTTATTGTCCGTAGTGGATAAAGAAGATTTACCCAGAAACGTATATTTCGGCGATGGCTCCGAAATCCCAGATCAAATACTCGATGAAATTCGTGCAGTAATAGAAGAACACACGGTAAGTTTCCCGTGGCAAGAAAGTGACGTAATGCTGATCGACAATCTACGTGTGAGCCATGGTAGAAATGTTTTTTCTGGCAATCGCAAAGTGTTTGTTGCAATGACGGAACCGTTCGGCGCAGTTAATTTAAAAGCAAGCTCTGTAATGCCTAAATTAAACGAGCTACAGCCGGGCCAATTTCCCAGCTCGTTATTCTAAGTTCTCTCGTAAAAATTTAACGCTATTGTTTAGACAACACTTACATTACATACAACGCTTATGACTTTACGCAAATTTCCACTTACCGAAAATCAAATGTCTTTGTGGCTTGCACAATTGTCAGACCCTAACAGTGTTGCCTACAACATGGTGCACGCTCTGGAATTGGATATTTCTTTGTACAAAGAAACGTTACAGAACAATCATGAGTCATTAATAACATGCTTTAACACGGCCTTTTTAGCAGTATTGTTAGAAAATCCGGTATTACGCTGTATTTATTGGCAAAACAGCAACACTGTAGAGCAAGTGGTTCAAAACCCCGATAATTTTGAAACTCCTTTTTATTCGTTGGAGCTCGTATCGCTCGAAACGGAATGTGTTTGGCCACATTTACAACAACAAGCAGATCACATTTTTAATTTAGAAGAAGAATTACCTTGTAAAGGAATCCTATACCACAGTAAAAACGATAACGACAGGGTGGCATTACAAATTATTCTCCACCATATTGCCGGTGACTTTTTCTCCTGCGAATTGGTTTTTAATCAATTATTAATGCATTTAGACAAGCTATGTTCGATATTTAATGACTCAACGGCCTATCATAATTATTTGGAAGAACTTTTAAATCACTCCGATGACGCTTTCAAAAAATCTTTTTTTCATTATCAAAATGACGAATCCAATTACCTTTCTAGCGAAAGCAGTAAAATTGACCGCGGTTTCTGGCGCGACTACTTAAATAATAGCGTGCCTTTAGAGCTACCACTCAATTTTATTCGCCCAAGTGTGCAAACATTTTTAGGCGATGAAATACAGACTCAATTTACAAAAGAAGAAATTATCGGAATCAAGCGTGTAGCTAAAGCATTACACACAACACCCTACATTTTTTTATTCGGTCTGTTTCAATGGTTGCTCAACCAATATAGCTGTCAACAGAACTTTCGTATTGCAACACCTGTAACTGCTAGAACTCAAAAAAATTATCGAAAATCCATTGGTTATTTTGTTAGTCCAATTGTCTTAAATTGCCATGTCGATAAATCGGCTTTGCTGATCGATTTTGTGGCCGATGTCCAGAACAATCTTAGCAAAACGTTAGAGCATCAACGTTATCCTTTAAGACGAATCATTAAAGACTGTATTGAAACCGGTGTAGTAGAGCAAACTTCAGATCGAACACCATTGTTCCAACACATGTTTACCTATTCAAGAATTCAACGTCACTCCCACAGAAATAAGGTTAAAAAACACCTTCTTTCACAACAGCGGGGTAGCGCCCATGAATTAAACCTTATGGTGGTAGAAGATCGATACGTAATCGAGCCACTATTGGAAATGCGCTGGCGTTTTAACGAAGCGCTCTATCACAGTAAATTCGTAAAAGAACTTTCAGATCAATATCGTTGTTTTATTAACACACTTATTGCGTTACCAGAGCAATCACTGTTACGTACTCGACTTGCAGATATTACGGTTCCGGAAAAATTTTTATCGATTATTAAAGCGTCTGAAATTTCGTTCAAAGGTGCACATGCGTTAAACGATTGGTTAACGATATGCTTAAACAGTCGTAACAACCTTGCAATTAAGACCGCTAACCAAGTATTTTCATACCAAGAGTTATTTTTTAATGCGCACGCCTATGCGCAAAAAATCAGCAAATTCGCTAACAAACCAACCATTGTTGGTATTTGTTTAGAACGCTCACCTGAAGCAATTTTCGCTATGCTCGGCGCATGGCTACAGGGTGTACCATACCTATGTTTTGATCGGTCACTACCCAAACAACGCCTTGAATTACTGATAAACCAAGTTAAACCCGATGTTTTATGGATTGATCAAGCTGTATCAGAACTACCAAAAATTCAGGGCGTTGACATACTTCATGTTAACGAGCTTGAAGACATATCAAATCCAGACATTAGCTTTGAACAACTGGTTACTAGTGCACAGGCTCAAGACGATTTCGCTGCCTATAAGATATTTACTTCGGGCACAACTGGCCTACCAAAGCTTATTTCCGTGTTACAGAGCAACCTATCGAATTACGTAAACAGTATCGCTCACGCCAATTTATTACCCGAAGGTAACAACAGCACACTATTATCACTAACCTCATTTGCCACCGATCTTGGTCACACGGCTTTATTCGGCGCTTTATTAACCGGTAGAACCTATGTATTGCTTAATGACGAACAATGCAAAGATCCTAATTTTCTACAGGATTATCTGTCAATAAATCCGGTTGATGCCCTAAAAATTACACCGTCGTTTTTTTCCGCGTTGAGTGACGGCGTGCCCAACATTACACCCAAACAACGCTTAATTTTTGGTGGTGAAAAGCTCACAGCTAATATCGTAAATACAGTTCTCGCAAACGAAAGCGATTCAAGCCCGCATGTGTTTAACCATTACGGTCCCAGCGAAAGCACCGTAGGTATTGTATGTGGCGAAATAACAAAAAATACTCGCTTAGATGAAATTCCTTTGGGTAGGGCGCTCAAAACCAGTAGTCTTGCCATCGTTGATGCTGAGTTAAATGCGGTACCCAAAGGCGTAGTAGGTGAGCTTTTAATTGCAGGTGCTACGCTGAGTTTAGGTTACGACGATAAAACACTCAATAAAGGCAGATTTATTGAGCACCCCTTAATCGGTCGTTGTTATCGCAGCGGCGATGTGGTCAAAATTGATCACAACGACAATTTAATATTTATAGGACGAATTGATCGCCAAATAAAAATTCGTGGTCACAGAATTGAGCTCGACGAAATTGACGCAGTCCTATTGAAATGGGATGAGATTAAGCACGTTACTTCAGCGCCCAGAGAAGGCATAAATACGACCATTGATACGTATATCAGTTTTAAAAATGCTGTCTCTTTAACCCAATTAAAAGATAAATTGCAGCGTATTGAGCGTTTCGTATCAAACGCTCTGCCCGAATACATGCTTCCCGGTTATTGGCGAATTGTCAGTGAGATTCCTCGTACTGCCAGTGGTAAATTGGATATTAACGCGGTTAAAACATTGTCATTTGTGGAAATTCCCTTTGGTCAGTGTTCTGATGATCCCAATAGCACCATAAAGTCAGATCTACACTCAGATGTTATCCCATCTAACGACCTAGTAGTAAAACACGCTGCAACAAAAAAAGAAGACACTGGTAAAAATGTATATACTCCCGATAAAAAAATTCATGAAAAAGCCGTACGCAACGTTGTTGATAAACTTCACGATATTTGGTGTGAAGTGTTACAAAAAGAATCTATAAAATATAACCAAGACTTTTTCTCGCTTGGTGGTGACTCTATTTTAAGCTTGCAGATCATCGCTAAAGCCCGTAAAAAACACCTTAAAATAACACCTAAACAATTTTTCACCGGAAAATCCATTTCAGGCATTGCAGAATTAATTACCCCTAAAACCGATATTGAAGAAGTGTATGCCACTAAAGCTACTGAGTTAAATAACGCAAAAGAACCGAAAGTCAATCAAAAACAATATCCTTTAACGGCAATCCAGTCGTGGTTCTTTCATCAATTTCCGATGGGTGAAAACTTCTGGAATCAAAGTATTTTGATCTGTGATTTACCCGTAATTAACTATGATCGTTTACGAGAATTTGTACGGTTAACGCTCGCAAAACATCCTCAACTTAGAGCGCGATTTACCTGCGAAAACAACCGTTGGTTTCAATTTTATGCACCCGTTGAAGAGTCACTTATTACTGCATCGGTACAAACATTATCAACAAAACATTGGCAAGACTCTTCTAATCAGCAATATCAAGGTTTTTTGACGGGATTTCAGGCCACAATGGATCTTACCTACGGCCCGTTGTTTAAACTGCTGCAAGTAACAGACGGCAGTGAGCAATCTAAAATTCTGTTGACTGCGCATCACCTTGTTATTGATGGCGTTTCTTGGCGAATTCTCTTAGAAGAATTTGACGAATTTTTCTTTACGGATAAATCTACATCACACATAAACGACGTGGTAGATAATACATTTAATGATTGGCTAACCGAAGTTCAAACACGGTCTACCATGCTGCAAAAACTTCCAAATCACTGGAACCCGGTTTTACACACGCTAACCAGTACACAAACGGTAATTAGATCGTTAGTTGGCGATGCTCGGGATTATCAGCAAGTATTTAGTGAAGATTTTCTACTTTCTACAAAACTTCCTGAGCGGTTAACGGTAAAACATTATTTGTTAGCCAGTATCAGTAAAGCTTTAACGCTCTGGTTTGATGACAACCCAGAATTAAAAAAATCATTCACATTCAATAATTGCACCGTTATTGAATGTGAAAATCATGGACGAGAATCAACACACAACGATATAGATTTAAGTTCTACCGTTGGTTGGTTTACCTGCCGATATCCCGTGCTGGTACCGGTTAACACAACCGATTCTAATCGGCTTATCGAGCAAGCAAAATTAAACTTACCTTCAAATAACGATGCTATTGATTATGGAATTTGGCGCTATTTCCAAGCTAATAGTACACAGTCGAATCACACACCGTTAAATCATCAAGAACCTTTTATGGTAGTTAACTACCTGGGCAAATTTATATCGCAGCCGGCTGGCCGAAATTACCAAATTATTGATCCGCTTAGTAACACATTAGAAGGTGCCGCGTTACACAACAGTCGCGCTAACACTTCGTTACGCGCACAACAACTGGATCTTAATTTGGTCTCGCGAGAAGACGGTTTACAGGTTCATTGGAGCTACAATCCAGCAATTTTTAGCGAAGTACAAATTATCGCGTTATCTCAATTATTTAAAGGTTCGTTAAATGAATTCAAGCAGTTTATTGAAAACAACCTAGACGACCAACCCCAAGCGGCTGATTTTCATCTAACCGACGACGAGTTTTCTAGTTTACTAGAAGACCTTTAAAAATCATCTAACTTAATTAATCTCATGACAGAAGCTAAAGACTCAAATAGCAAAGCTAAAAATATAGAATCAATATACCCCTTGTCGCCAATGCAAGAAGGGTTGCTGTTTCATAGCTTAATGAACCCAGGTACAGGTATCTACTTGCTACAGTACCGTCATGTTATGGAGATGGATAATCTTAATATTGAGGCTTTTATTCAAGCATGGGATTTCGTGTTCCAAAAACATGAACTGCTGCGCACGTCGTTTGTTTGGAAAAATCAAAAACAACCGCTACAAGTTGTTTATAAGACAATTAATTCTCCCGTTGAAATTTTAGACTGGCAACATCTTAATGAAACCAACCAGCGTGAAGCTCTGGATGACCTCTTAAAATCTGAACGTGAGACGGGCTTTGAATTTACAAAAGCCCCGTTGATGCGCGTAAAGCTGATTAAACTAAGCAGTAATAAATATCAATTTTTACGCAGTTATCATCATATTTTAATGGATGCTTGGTGCTTTTCATTAATTATGATGGATTTTTTATCAGCTTATCGAGACATTATTTCTGGCCGGGTTAATACACCAACAATTCATAAACCCGTACTTTACTCAAAATTTATTCAATGGTTGCAACGACAAGATAAGGACAAAGGCCTAACTTTTTGGCGCGATCGCCTTGCAGGTTTTGATCAGCCAACGTTTGTGCCCTTATTAACTTCCAACGCAAACGATAAAAGCAATGCAGTAGAAGATTTGGTGACGATCTTAGATGAACGCACCACCGATACTCTTAATCGAGCAGCTTCTAGCGCGCAGGTTACGCTCAATACCTTAATTCAAGGGGCTTGGTCGTTATTATTGAGTCGCTATTCACAAACCTCCAATATAGTGTTTGGAGTAACAGTAGCAGGGCGCCCGGCAAGTCTTCCAGACATGTCGGATGTCGTTGGCTTATTTATCAATACTATTCCACTAAGAGTGAATGTAAACTCAAATAGCGAATTAACATCATGGTTAAAAAATCTATTCGAGGATAATTTATTAATTCGTGAATACGAACAGATTCCCCTAGCAGACATTCAAAAAATCAGTGAAATTGACTCCGCAAGAGGTCTGTTTGATACCTTATTTGTTTTTGAAAACGCGCCTTTTGATGCCGGTTTAAAACAGGAGAATCTCGAATTTTTGGTTAGCGAGGCAACCAATCGCACCCACACAAATTATCCTTATACCGTTGTCGTTATTCCCGGTAAAACCGTACATTTACAACTGAGCATTCACAGTGAACGCGTCGATAAAGACATTGCTCAACGAATGCTTCAGCAATTTTCTCGTCTTGTGTGTTCTATTGCGAAACACATTTGCAGCGAGGATATAATTACTCTGGGCGAAATTCCGTTGTTAAATGCGCAAGAAATTTATGCATTAACACAAGGGTTAAACGCACATTCTGCCGATTTAATCGACAAAAAGTCTTTAGAATACGGTTATTTACAACGCGTCCAAGAACAGGTTTTAAGCAAGAGCAAAGAAACACTGCTGATTCACAACGGCAATTCGTACAGCTACGAGTATATCGACAAGCAATCCAGTAAAATCGCACACTCCATACTCGCGGCGAACTTACCGCCGGAAAGTGTTATTGCGGTACTGGGCAAGCGCAGCGCAGACTATTTAAGCACAATATTAGGAATACTAAAGGCAGGCTGTGCTTTTTTACCGCTCGATCCCGCGCATCCTAAACAGCGTCATTGCGATATATTAACCGAGGCGCAACCTGCTGCATTAATTTTGTTGGATGAGAACCGGTCATTTACAACAGCCGATTTTTCGTCATCGACTGTTACATTTAGCCAATGGCACTTCTCACATTTGCAGCAACGTAATCTGAACTCTTCGGAGCCTTTAATACTGCCGAGCCTAAAAGGCAATAATTTAGCCTATGTTATTTATACCTCGGGATCTACCGGTAAACCCAAAGGCGTTTTAATTGAGCATAAAGGTATGCTCAATAATATGCTGGGGAAATTGCCCGAATTACAACTAGATTCATCAGACGTTATCGCTCAAACAGCGTCCCAAGCCTTTGATATTTCGGTGTGGCAATTACTCATGGCACCCATTCTCGGTGCTAAGATTTGTATTGTTGATGACGAAGATGTACGCAATCCATCGGCGTTAACCGCAATTGTTGAAAAGCAAAAAATAACCATTTTAGAAATTGTACCGGCGTTAATCCAATCGTTACTCGATCAACCGAGTAACGCGTTACAATCCTTGTGCTGGGTAATGTCAACCGGCGAAGCGCTATCGCCGGAACTTGCAAAAAAATGGCTGCGTAAATACCCACAAATTCCTCTCATGAATGCTTATGGGCCTGCGGAATGCTCTGACGACGTTGCGTTTTATCCCCTTAAAACCATTAGTGATGCAGAATTTAATCCGTTACCCATCGGTCGGGCTACCGCAAATTTAGAGCTTTATGTTTTAGACAGTCATTTACAACCGGTACCAGTCGGTGCGGTGGGAGAAATTTATGTGGCCGGTATTGGTGTTGGCCGAGGTTATCACCGTCGCGCCGACTTGACCGAACAAAGTTTTTTGTTAAATCCCTTTAAAAATTCCAGCACTTATATTTATCGCACGGGTGATTTAGGTTCGTATAACGGTCAGGGAGTAATCAGTTATCACGGTCGTATCGATGGGCAGGTAAAAATTCGTGGATTTCGAATTGAAGTTGGTGAAATAGAAAACTGTATTGAGTCGCTACCAGACTGTGAACGAGCATTGGTTATTGTTGAAGGTTGTAACGATACCAAACGCTTGGTTGCCTATGTACAACATAAAAGCGCCAATGCCTCAAATCTTAAACAGTGGACGAGCGAAAAACTACCCAGCTATATGGTGCCAAGCACGTTTATTGTTCTCGATAAAATGCCATTGAACGCCAATGGTAAAATTGATAAAAAAGCTCTGCCAAAGCCCGATAATATAACGCATGAAATTATCGCTCCGAATACAGAACAAGAGCAGCTTCTCCACCAAATTTGGTGCGACGTACTTGGAATAACTCAATTTGGCGTCACCGACAATTTTTTTGAATTGGGCGGTCATTCGCTTTTAGCAACGCAAATTACCGCACGCGCTTGTAAACAGTTGCAACGCGATGTTGATCTAAAATGCATTTTCCAAAACCCAACCATACGCGGCTTCCTTGACGCGCTAGACAGTGATAACACCGGTACCGTAGATTATAAAACGTCAATTCAACCCATAAAAAATCGAACACAACTTCCGTTATCGTTTAACCAGCAACGATTGTGGTTTTTGTATCAACTCGATAAAAGCAACGCGTCGCTGGCATCCTACAATATGCCTTCTGCCATTAAATTAACGGGACACTTAGATACAAACCTATTGTTAAAAGCCGTTCGATTTATTGTTGACCGTCATGAAGTTCTCAGACTTAATTTCGCGGAAGATGATCAAGGTCATGCCTACGCTTTTGATGCAAAACATAACGTAACCGATATTCACCCTATAGAAACAACGAACAACACTGTATTAAATGAACTAAAACACTTTGCCAATACTCCGTTTAACCTAGAGCACGATGCTTTATTTGCGGTTAAGCTATATTCAATTTCAGAAGATGAATCCGTTTTGGCGGTGGTACTTCACCACATTATTGCCGATGGTTGGTCGGTACGAATTTTATTAAATGAGTTGTCTCAAGCCTACCGCGCCTTAATTGAGAACCGTGACATTAATTTAAATACCGTCATTAAACCTCTTAGCATTCAATACAGTGATTATGCACAGTGGGCCAACTCAACGTTTACCGACGATGTATTAGCGCAACAAATTCAATATTGGCAGGGAGAAATCGGCGGTGAACAACCCTTATTAAATTTACCTCTAGATAAACCACGGCCCAATAAACAAAGTTATCGTGGTCAACGTGTGCATTTTGATTTTCATAAGATAGGTGAAAAATCTTTAAGCACACTATGCTCGGACCTAAATAGTAAAGGCGCCAACGTTACCATTTTTAATCTGTTGCTATCAGCCTACCAGTGGTTATTACACGGCTTAACTGGGCAATCGGATATTCGTATTGGTATTCCCGTTGCAGAACGTCAACATTGGCAAACTCAAGATTTAATTGGCTTTTTTATTAATACGCAGGTCATTAAAAGCGAGCTAAACGATATTACCGATATTCGCAATTGGTTGCTAACAACCAACCAAAAACTTAACCAAGCTCGGCAACATCAAGATGTACCCTTTGAAAAGTTAGTTGATGCCATTAATCCAGAACGGCAACAAAGCTTCTCGCCTATATTTCAAGCCATGCTTAATGTTATGCATGGCAATGCTCTGCAAGAGTTTTCGCTACCAGGATTAGCGGTTGAAGCGGTTGATCTTTTACCAGAAACCGCGATGTTTGATATTACCCTAGATGTGCATGTACTCGAAAACTCAATGAAGGGTTCTATTGAATATGCTAGTGATCTGTTTAATCGATCAACGATAGAACAATTTATAAATGCATTTGAAAAAATATTGCATGATTTTATCCGCGATATCGACCAACCACTTTCAAGCGTCAGTTTAACCGAATTTGATGAGACCAAAGTAATTTCTTCGACCACACTCAATATCGATTTTAACCGAACATGGTTACATAGATTTAACGAACAGTTACACGCCCATGGTGATCAAACCCTGTTAATAGATTGCCAAGAACATTCTACTCATCACTACACCTACAACGAACTAAATCAACGAGCGGAATTTCTTTGCCAGGGAATTCTAGCCACACATTCCGGTGAGAATCCGCTACAAGGTTGTGTTGTTGCGCTGTTGAGTGAGCGTAACGTCGATTTTTTTGTACAGGTATTAACTTGTTTTAAATTGGGTGCAGCTTACTTACCCTTAGATCCAAAACATCCAAGTTCACGACATCTACAAATTATTAAGTCAGGTCAGTTACGTCATATACTCATACAGACTGATGAACAACACGATGCATTGTTGAACGCCTTATCGAAGGATTCGACGGTAAACGTATCTGATATTACACTCCTGCAACAACCGAAGTTGTCGATTGCGCAAGCTGGTACCAGCGATTTTTACGAATCTGTTAATTATTATAAGAATTCGGACGATTTAGCCTATGTAATTTTCACCTCGGGCTCTACCGGAGAACCCAAGGGGGCTTGTGTTACAGAAGCGGGCATGTTGAACAACATACTGTCTAAGGCTCCAGAACTCAATTTAGATGAAAGCAGCGTAATTGCTCAAACAGCTTCGCAATCGTTTGATATTTCTGTGTGGCAGCTATTAACGTCGGCAATAATTGGGGCAAAGGTTTGCATATTGGGCGATGGTGTCAGTCAAAACCCCGACCGATTTATACCCGAAATCGACAATAATCGTATATCGATTGTGGAATGGGTACCCAGTCTTATTCACGCTGTTTTAACCACAGTTGAGTCAACAACAGATTCTGCTTTTAAAGAAATTATTCGCCAAAATATTCGTTATTGTTTACCCACAGGTGAAGCGCTTTCTTTACATTTAGCTCAGCAATGGTTTAAACATTTCAGTAAAATACCGTTAATAAATGCCTACGGCCCCGCTGAATGCGCAGACGATGTGGCCACGGCAAAAATTACACCTAATACATTAACTCAATACCAACAACTCGGCCTTATGCCCATTGGCCGCGCCACCGCCAACAATCAGGTACATATTTTAGATACGTTCTTAAACCCGGTACCCAATGGCGTGATTGGTGAAATTTGTGTTTCGGGTATTGGTGTAGGTAAGGGCTATTTAAATAATAAAGAACTTACTCAAAAGAGCTTTGTTGATAATCCTTGGCCAATCGATACCTGCCTAAACCAAAGTAAATTGTATTTAACGGGTGACCTTGGCCGTATGAACGCCTTTGGAGAAATAGAATATGTAGGCCGAAAAGATTTTCAAATTAAACTCAGAGGTTATCGTATAGAGCTCGGTGAAATTGAATATCAATTAGAGCTACTCGATAAGGTAACTCAAGCCGCTGCCTGTGTTAAATCGTCAGAGGTAGGTGAAACTAATCACCAGCAACTTATTGCCTATGTTGTGTGCGATTCGATTAATTTAAGTGATTACGCAAACAACGGCGATTTATCGCTCGACAAAGATTCAAATGCGCTTTACGGCACGGTTATCGACGAGTTAACGTTTCAATGGCGCGACCATTTATTGCAATCTCTACCGGAATATATGGTACCCAACCAGTTTATTGTGTTGGCTGATTTACCGCACAATGCCAACGGCAAGGTCGATCGTAAACAATTACCAGAACCCAATTGGAAAACATCCGACAATTTGGTTCCAGCCAATAACCACATTGAAGCAACGCTTTTAAGTGCTTGGCAGCAACTTTTAAATCGCCAAGACTTTGGTATCACCGATAACTTTTTTGCGTTGGGTGGCGATTCTATTCAGTGTTTGCAATTAACGGCAAAACTAAAAGAATTGGGATTAAAAATTACACCCTCACAGGTATTCGAACACCAAACCATTTGTCGTTTAGCAAAACATGTTGAGATTATTAAAGAGGCTCAAAATAATTACGAACCCATACACGGCTCTGTAAAAATAAGTCCTATTCAATACGATTTTATTCAGCAGAAACAGCCTAACAGTCATCATTGGAACATGGCTGTTGCCCTTGAATTTACCGATAATTTTTCGATACCCGATATGCAAGATGCTTTGCACGATCTGGCAATCTATCACGATATGTTACGGGTTGTTTACGACGATAAATCTCAGCGGCAATTTGTGCGCACGGTAGAAGATTACGCAAACACTAGCGTCTTAGAAGTCTTTGCTATCGAGCCAAACACAAACGGCATTTCGGTAGATCAAGCCATCAATCATATTCTCGACCAACAACACGCCTCGTTAAACTTGTGCGAGGGCAGGGTGTTTAAATGTATTTACCTACAAACACCGGATGCATTTAATAATCAACTGATTTTTATTGCCCACCATTGGTTAGTAGATGCGATTTCCTGGCGTATTTTAATTGAAGATTTTTATCAAATTTACAGCGCACGATTGCAAGCACGCAGCAATAATACGCAATACACAATCGAGCAAACGCTTCCGGCAAAATCGGCGAGCTACCAAGAATGGGTAAACGTACTTTCTAGTAAGTCTTCTAATCTTGACTATTGGCAGAACCTTAAAAAACGCTCAGCAAACATAGGAATATCCGATAATTTCGCCGATCTTTTACCAGTACAAGTACACAACACTCAATTAAGCACAGAACAGCTTCGTAAAATGCTTACATTTACTGAGCAAAATGAGGTGGTTTATGAGTTGGACAAAAACACAACCCAGTTGCTATTGGAAAAAGGTTTAAGCGCCTACGGGTTACAAGTACAAGATATTTTGTTAACAGCACTGGCGTTAACCTTAAATAAAGACCAGCAATTGTGGATAGAATTAGAATCCCATGGTCGGCAAGACCTGTGTACCGAGCACGGCGATATTCTGGATATCAGCCGTACCGTCGGTTGGTTTACCCGCGTGTTTCCGGTAGTAATTACTCTGGGCGAGAATATCAGCACAGAAAAACATCATCTCGATCAGCTTATAAAGTCTACGAAAGAAAACCTAAGAACCGCTAATAACCAAAGCTTAGATTATTCTTTAGGATATTTACACGGACAACTTACTGATTTTCCGCGTCCCAAAGTCACGTTTAATTACTACGGCAATCTTGATTTGGATAGCAATGCAAATGCGGCAAACCAAGAACACGTAAAACCAAATGTAACCGCAACAACGGGTAAATTATTTGACGACCAAAACTACGCAAGCTCGTGGTTAGAATTAAACGGTGAAGTTAAAAATAGTATTTTGCAACTACGCTGGCGTTACAGCCAAGCCTTGTTGTCCGATAGGGATATTGAGAACGCATTATGTGTCTTTGATCGCAATTTACGTGCAATTATCGAGCATTGTTGTCACGCACTGCCTACAAAAACTCCGTCTGATTTTCCGTTGCTGCGTGCCACTCAAGCAGATTTAGATGAGCTTTCAAAAAAAGTTACGTGGCAAGATATTCAAGATATCTACCCGTTATCGTCCGTACAATCGGGTATTTATTTACACACGTTACTAGAGAAACGTGCCGCCGTTTATGTTGATCAAGTATGTGTCGATATTCAAGGTAATCTTAATCTCGATTTATTCCAACAAAGTTGGGATCTCGTGTTTAATCGTCACGATATATTACGTAGCGCCTTTATTCAGTTGCACGATGGTAAACCCGTGCATCTGGTCTATAACTCGGTTGCCTTAAATATTAAGGTCATTGATTTAGAAAATCATACAGAAGCAAGTGCGAATCACTATTTGAATACACTTAAAAATAACGACATTAATACCCAGTTCGACTTGTCAAGCGCTCCGGTAATGCGTTTACGTTTGGTTAAAACCGCTGCGCGTAGTTACAAATTAATTTGGACACATCATCACGTACAGTTAGATGGTTGGTGCGCGATGCAACTGATTACCGAAGTACTGAATACTTATCGCTGTTTATTGCAATCAAACGATAACAGTGGTTATGTTCAATTATTAAATCAACCGGCGACAAGTTTTAAAGAATACATTCGCTGGATAGACTCACGACGAAATACAGATGATCACTATTGGCGGGAGCAATTGGGAGCTATCTCTCGCTCAACGAGTTTGCCTTTAACCACTAAAAAAATAACGGTACAAGAATCTCAACCATCGGCTGATGAATTAAAACATTCAAAAAATACAGACGACTCTGCCTTTGCCTGTCATGAAACGGTGTTAACTAAACACTGGGTAAACACCATAGAGGCCTTTGCGGCGGAAAATCATCTAACCTTAAATACTCTCTATCAAAGTGCTTGGGCCTTGCTATTGGCATATTTTGATCGCCAAGAAAGTTTAAACACAGACGACGATACTCCGTGGCAGGTGGTTTTAGGTTTAACCACAGCCGGTCGACCGGCAGAACTTAGCCAAGTTGATACAATTATTGGTATGTTTATTAATACCTTACCAATGGTCTTGCAATGGCAAAGTAACGAGACCGTAGGCCAATGGTTGACATATATTCAAGATCAAAATGTGCGGCTGCGAGAGCATGAACACTCATCTTTGGCCGACATTCAAAAACTGTCTGCCGTAGCCCATGGTCAGCCGTTGTTTGAAAATTTAATGGTGTTTGAGAATTTTCCAACGTCAGCATTTAATGCTAACGACATAAATTTATCACTAGAAGTTGAAAGCAGTCGCGAATTTACGCACTATCCAATTACCTTCACGGTAGCCCCCGGCAACGCCGAAAACACCAAATTACATTGGTTATACAAAACGGATATCTACAATACTTTGGGCGTACAAAAACTCAGCGACCTGTATGTGCATCTATTACAGCAAATCGTAAGCTCGGCGCAAAAACCTCTGACTGATATAAATTTTGTTACCGATGAAGACCTCAATATATGGCAAGATTACAACAATACCTACAACCCATGGTTAGAAAAAAATCCTGCGAATAAACCGACATTGAATTTTGTCGATTTTTTTGAGGCCATGGTCTTGGCTCAACCTAGCAACATTGCCATTATCGACAATACATCAAATGCCGAGATAACAACTTACCGAACACTGTCACTGCGTTCGGCAAAATTGGCTAAATTAATTAGTGACAAAATAGGCCCGGCCGATACACAAAAAATAGTTGCCGTTTGTTTACCGCGCGAATCCGGGTTAATTTGTGCGCTATTAGCGGTGTTAAAATCCGGGCATGTTTATCTACCCATTGATCCCGATCAGCCTTTGGCAAGAAGAGCGTTAATTCTTGAATCTGCACAAGCAGACATCATAATAACCAACGAATTTTTTGCACCGTCGTTTGAAGATCAATTTGCTGAAAATATATTCTTATACGATGAAGCCTTAATAGATGCAGAAAAAATACCTACTATTAATGATTCATCAATCGTAACAGCTTGTGCACACAATACCAAAAAACCGTTAGCCTACATTCTTTATACGTCTGGCTCTACGGGTAAACCCAAAGGCGTTAGTATTAGCCATTTAGCGCTGTGTAATTTCTTGTTGGATATGGGCAAGCGCTTTAACGTTAGCAATACGACCAAATCCCTTGCAATCACCACCTTGGGTTTTGATATATCGGGCTTAGAAATATGGCTGCCACTTATGCACGGTGGTGAAGTGGTACTGGCCGATGATGCTCAACGTAAACAACCAGTTGATATTATTGCTTTAATTAAAGCTCATCAATGTAATTTAATACAAGCCACACCGGCAACTTGGTCTGCGTTATTAGCAACCGGTGAACTCTCTAATTTAGCACCGTTTACCTTGCTCTGTGGTGGCGAAGCGTTAATACCCGAATTGGGTAAAAAACTTACCCGTGCATTGCCTGCGAACAGTTCTATTTATAACGTGTACGGACCAACGGAAACGACCATCTGGTCTACGTCACAACTTTTATCTGAAAAATGGCAATACACCGGGCCAAGCGGCACAACCATTATCGGCGAGCCCATCGCTAACACACAGTGCTATCTGCTTGATGAACACTTAAAGCCCGTACCCGTGGGTTGCGTGGGTAATTTATACATTGCCGGTGATGGCGTGGGTGAAGGTTATTATTTGCGTGATGAATTAACACGCAACGCATTTGTACCTAACAATACCCAAAATTTATCGCGGCATCGCTCGAATATTATGTATAAAACCGGTGATCTTGCACGTTTGATTTCCAGCAACAATTGCACCAGCGGATACGTTCTAGACTTTATGGGCCGAGGTGATTTTCAAGTAAAAATACGAGGGCACCGCATAGAATTGGGTGAAATCGAAAACGTATTATTGATGAATGACGATGTTGAACAGGTCGCTGTAGTAGTGCAGGGTTACCAACCCTCAGAACGCTTGGTCGCTTTCTTTACCACGTTAAGTAACAATTCCCGCGGCCCGCAAGATCATAAAGATGATACGTCACTAATACGCCAATTAAGCGAATTATCAAAAACTCATTTGCCACACTATATGCAGCCAAGCGTATTTACGCGTTTAGATAAGATGCCATTAAATGCTAACGGCAAAATTGACCGCAAGGCACTACCCAAGGCCGAAATAAAACCTACATTTTTAGCTTCTAACGTTATTGCACCCAAAACAAATACCGAGTTTATTCTGTATGACTTGTGGCGAGATCTACTCTTCGCAGACATGAACGAGTTATCGATACCTGAATTTGGCACTACGGATAACTTTTTTCAGCTAGGCGGTCACTCATTAATTGCCATGCAATTACAAGCAAAAGTAAATCACACCTTCGGCGTTAAAATTGACCTTGCCGATTTATTTGAAGAACCAACCATTCAGCATCTTGCTTGTACGGTAGAAATCCTACAAACAAAACAAGCGGGTGATTTGGATATTATGGACCAATTACTTTCGGAGCTTGAATAAATCATGACTCAAAAAAGCTCACCTCAAACAAATGTATCGAATAATTTTTCAATGCAAAACACCACAGATTGGCAAAAGAAATGTTTGTTAGCACAACGCCTGCAATCGTTACCTAATGAAAAGCAACAAGTATTTCGCGCAAAACTGGCAGAGCAGGGCATTAATTCTTGGCAGCTACCAATTGTTGGTAATTCCGCCAACACACAGCTTAACATTCCCTTAAGTGCTGCACAGTCGAGCTTGTGGTTTATACAAACACTTGCCGACGAAGACGGTTCACAATTCTTAAGAACCTCATACAATTTAAATTCTAATTTATTGATTAAAGGTGATTTAAATCTTGAGATTTTTAAACGTGCTTTAGAATTGTTTTTTATTGAAAATGAAATTTTCTACACAATTTACCAGAGAGATACCGAAACCGGTAAGCCTATTCAAACACTGTTACCCAATCCCGAATCAGTTTTCAACGAGGTTTGGCACTTTCAACGCATTGATTATACCTATAAAGAAAATCAACAATATGTAAACGATATCATCAACAAACAGAAATTAATCCCTTTTGAATTATCATCCAAAGCGCCAATTGCGTTTTTTCTAAACCAATTTAATTGCTCGACCTGGATGTTCTCAATTACCGTGCATCACATTGCTTTTGACGCTTGGTCTGAAGGAATTATGATAGGGCGCTTGTGTGAAATTTACGATCAACTTTTGCAGATGCCTGCTAATACACCCGAACAAAATACTCAGGTTTTAGCCAAGAACATACCCGAGAATACAAATACGGAATTACCCACTTACAAAGATTACGCAATTTGGCAAGAACAGTGGTTGGCCGGAAGTGATGCGCAACTTCAGTTAGACTACTGGCAAAAACACCTACAAAACTGCCAATTATCCTTACCTTTACCTCGAGATTTTGCGCCATCGAATGATCTTAGCGATTCCGATATTTTTGAAGTCGACGTAACCCTATCAAAACAGTTTTTCGAGAAACTCAAGCGTATTGCTCAGCAACACAACGCCACACCCTACCATTGGTTGTTAACTGCGTTTAAATGGTTGTTATGCAAATACACCAACAGCTACGATATTAACGTGGGCACCTCGGTGGCTTTACGTGATAGGCCAGAACTGCAAAACCTTGTGGGCATGTTTGTTAACACACTGGTATTGCGTGATCAATTTACTCACGACAGTGCATTTTTAACATCCCTTAATAGCGTTAAAAACACTGTTAAAAACGCATACGATTACAAAGAATATCCGTTTTATCGTTTACTCGATGCACTCAATATCGATCGTGCTTCTACTTACCACCCATTGTTTCAAGTACTGTTTGTCTACGTTGATTTGCCGTCTTCAGAATTACCGTCTATTCATGGCGCATCACTAACACCCATACTCAGCAAAACCCAAGAAGCGCGTTTTGAATTAACGTTGCGCGTAGAAGAACTTATTAACGGAGACGTAAAATTACGTTTAGAATTTGATCCCAAACTCTATCGCGAATCGACTGTTACGCAAATGCTTGTTGATTATGAAGCGCTATTACTTCAACTCAACAATGATATAGACCTGAATTTACAGAACTGGCTACCACCGTCCGTTATTAACCAATACAAGTCATCAAACACAAGATTTAACAACGTAAAAGCAATTAGCAACAATTCTGAAATTGCCAATAACGGTATTTCATCGGCATTTAATGCTTATCATCATTGGGTTCACCAAACACCCAGCGCACCTGCATTAATTTGGCAAGATGAAGCGGAGCAAACAATATTCACTTACGCAGAGTTCGATCAACAAGCGAATTTATTGGCCGGTGTGTTACAGCAACAAGGTATTAACCAAAACGACTGCATAGCATTCGTTAGTGATCGTACTTATTGGCAAATTATTGCCGTTATTGCAGCGTGGAAGTTAGGTGCAAGTTACGTTGCGCTCGATGCCCAGTGGCCCAATCGTAGAATTAACGAGCTTTTAGCCATTATTAAACCAAAATGCGTCTTGCACAACTGTAATACAGACTGCCATTATTTTAACGATGATAATACGGGTTACGTTGCCGACATTTCTATTGCCTTAGAAAACGATATACTCGCCATTGAAAAGTTATCAAAACAGTTCAACAGTAACGCTTCAGCTAATATTTTAACATTTCCCGAAAATTCATCGGTTGCCTATTATATTTTTACCTCCGGTTCAACTGGTAAGCCTAAAGCTGTCGCCATTAGTCACAGGGCATTGTCAACCTATACTAGCGCCATTAACAACGCGTTAAATTTGCCCAATAGCAGTCAATTAACCAGTGTCTCTTCTTTAGCAACCGACCTCGGTCATACCGCCGTATTTGGTGCATTACTTAATGGGCATTGTTTGCGGTGGTTTGCCACGGATCTTATCAACGACCCAATGCTGTTGGCCAAGAAGTTACAACAAAACCCGGTAGACGTTATTAAATTAACACCATCGCACGTTAAAGCGTTTACACCGGTTCTTGATTTAATGTCGCCAAGCTACTACTGGGTATGCGGTGGTGAGTCATTATCGGCAGACACCGCCGAAACGCTGTTAAAAATAAACCCACAATGCCAATTAATTAACCATTATGGCCCCACAGAAACAACCGTTGGCGCTTTGATTAATTTTGTAACACTCAACGATATTGCTCGCTATCGATCCCAAGGCTGCATTGATATTGGTAAACCACTCAAGGGATATCGGGCGTTGATTTTAAACGAGTATAATCAGCTCACCGTACCGGGCAGTATTGGCGAATTGGCAATTGCCGGTGACGCCTTGGCAGATGGATATCACGATGACGCTACAGCAACCGATCACAGTTTTATCGAAGTTGACATTTTGGGTGAGCACCTTCGCGTGTATAAAACCTCTGATCAAGTACGCATAAATAAGCTGGGTAACATTGAATATATTGGCCGCAACGATAATCAGGTGAAAATACGCGGTAATCGTGTAGAACTGAATGAAATCGAACAGAAGCTAGAAGCTTTTGAAGGAATATCAAACGCCGTAGCATTATTCATCGGTAACGTTGATTATCAACCAGTCAATCGCTTGGTTGCGTTTATCACCGGGGAAATCTCTCAAAAACAAAATACTGAAAAATACATCGAACAGATTGCACAATCGTTAGAGCAACAACTACCAAATTATGCGGTGCCTGACACATTACGAATTTTAGAGCAATTTCCGCTCTTAGCTAGCGGTAAAATTGATCGTAAAAAACTTATCAACGATTATCTTGAATCTTCTCAAAAATTAAACAATGTTCAGCAAGACATTCTCGATAACAACAGCAAACAAAACACTATTGTGACTGCTGTTGTGGCTACTGAAGACCAACAGCAACTTTTATCGATTTGGCGTAAAGTTCTGCAACGTGACGATCTAACTATTCACGATGATTTTTTCCGCGTTGGCGGTGATTCTATTTTAAGCCTACAGGTTATTGCTCTGGCGAGAAAATCGGGAATAAAGCTAACGCCGAAAGAATTTTTTAAGAAAAAATCGATTTCAAAACTGCTGTCCAGTAATTCAATCAATGATGTTAATGGCAAGGATTTAACGGTAAGTGAAGGTGTTTCCAATAAGAACAGTTTTGCTAAAATTGATTCTGAAAAAACAGCTACTGACATAAGTATTGTCGAAAAAGATTTAAATTCATTTCCGTTATCACTCTCACAAGAGAGAATCGCCTGGTTAGAAGATTTTAACGGCGGTGACAACAGCTATCACCTTAATGTGGCTTTATGCTTTGCACAAAAAATTAATCAGCAAGCAATTGAGCGCACACTTAAACACCTTATCTTTGAGCACGAATCCTTTCGCATGGGATTTAAACAATCGGCCGGACAATATCGCGCCTTCGCTATTGATGGTTTTACCGCAGTCAATCATTTTTCGATCGAAATATTGCCCTCAACAAACTCGGCAAAAGTCTGGACTGAACACAGTTTTTGTCTTGACCAACCACCCTTATTAAGAGCGGCAATTATTGAACAACAAGACGAGTCAATTTTGTTGCTCAAGCTTCATCACATTATTACCGACGGTTGGTCTATGCGTTTGTTTACCGAACAAGCCATTGCGCTTTACACACATTACTGTGAAGATAAGAATACACAAAACAATGAATGGATTAGCGAATTATCAGCAGACAATGTAAAAGCAGCTCGTGTTCAGTATTCCGACTACGCAATCTGGCAAAGGCAGCAATCGTTTAGTGACGACATCCATTTTTGGCAATCTTTTTTAGCAACAACGCCTTCTTATTTAAATTTACCCAATGACACATCGGTAACCGGCACACCCAATCTTAGTGATGCAAGACATCATAGTGGTTTATTTACCGCGCAACTTTCTAACGATTTGTGTCGCCAGCTCGATGAGTATTTATTGACTCAAACTCAAGGCTTAACGGCGTCTAATTTATTGTTATCGAGTTTTGCGCTTGCCCTGTATCGTGTTTGTCAGCAGTCTCAATTTCGAATTGGTCTACCTGTAAGTGGTCGGGTTCATCCTGATTTAAACGATATTATTGGATTGTTTATCAACACATTGGTAATTCCTTTTGATTTAAAACCCGAACAATCGGCAAGCAAATTTATTACCACTAGTCAAGAAAATGTTCAGGCAGCATTAAATCATCAAAACGTACCTTTTGAGTGTTTGGTAAAAGAATTAGAACAACACAGAGACACCACTAAAACACCGTTATTTAACGTGTTGTTTAACTTTCAGCACAGTAATTTTAATAAAACTGAGTCCATAGATAATGAATCGGTAACCATTGATCGCAATCTTTTCGGGCAGTCTATTGCTAAATTTGAATTAACATTAGATGTGACTGAAACTCGTGAGCCACAACAAAGAACCTATCAGCTTGAATGGGAATATAAAGTAGAGTGTTTTAGCGAAGCGACTATCAAAAATCTACAGGATTATTTTAGTCTATCGTTACAGTGGTTGTTGAATGAATCAAAAGAGTCTTTACACGCAACAGCTAAAAAATTAGCAGAATTTGATGACATCACCGAAAACAATCAACAACTTCTAAACGCTGCCAATACAACGCACGGTGAAGTATCTATAAATGCTGTTCGAGACATTATCACTCAAGGTATTAAGCAAAAACATAAAACGGCAATTATTGATCAGTTTGGTAGTCTTAGCTACCAAGATTTATTACTAGGTGCTTGGTCATTATCGGCCGAAATAAATTCCCGGCTCGAACAATCCGATATTCAGCCAGAAAACAACGCGGTTATTATTTGTTTAGAATGTGACCGCAATCTACCCATCAGCTTATTGGCTTGTTGGTTGGCAGGAAAAGCCTATGTTCCAATAGACCCTAACCACCCTAAAGATAGAAATCAATTAATTATTGAATCTTGTCGCGCCTCTGTTTGTATAGTAGGCAATACAAACAACATGGCTGATTTCAGCGGGCTAACAGTTAATGTCGATAAGGTTCTTAAAAACACCGTTACTACACCTGAAGAACTCGACTACCTAACGCAGCAAGCGCTTCCCGGTCAAAATCCGCTCGCCTACAGTTTGTATACATCGGGATCAACGGGTAAACCCAAAGGCGTACTGATTGAGTTTGATCCGCTTAATAATTTCTTGCAGGCAATGCAGAATATTTTCCAGCTAAATGATACCGATGTGTGTTTGGCATCTACCACCATTACTTTCGATATTGCCGGTTTAGAACTGTGGTTACCCTTGGTACATGGTGCAACGGTGGTGCTTGCCAGCGAAGCGCAGCGTGTCTCCGAATTAAGTGACTTAATCGCTAAATACGGCGTTAATTTAGTACAGGCTACACCATCCGGTTGGAAGTTATTACTTGAGCAAATAACGGCGGCAAAAAATCCAACATTCTTATCTCAGGTTACCGCAATTTGCGGTGGCGAAGCCTTAAGTGAATCGCTTGCTCGGCGTATTCAAAATCACACTAAAACTGTGTTTAACGTTTATGGACCAACGGAAACCACAATTTGGTCTACCTGTTATCAAGTGTCCAATCATTTTTCGCATTACAGTGGCAATGTTGCCATAGGCAAACCCATTTTAAATACTCAGTGCTTGGTTTTAGATTCAAACCATAATCAGGTGCCGGTAGGTGCGGTGGGTGAACTCTTTATTGGTGGTCACGGGTTAGCAAAAGGATATGCAGGACAAGAACAGCTAACACGCGAGAAATTCGTTCACTTAGAAAAATACAAACACCTAGCCACTCGGTTTTATCAAACCGGCGATCGTGTTCGATACAACAATAACGGTGATTTACAGTTTGTTAGTCGCACCGATTTGCAAATTAAATTACGTGGTTATCGTATAGAACTGGGCGAAATTGAAAACGCGCTGGAGTCTATTTCAGGTATACAACAAGCAGCTGTGATACTGAAAGACACCGATGAACATGCCTATTTAGCGGCCTTTATACAACTAGCAGAAGATACACAACGCACAGATTTCGCGAAAAAAGATCTAATCGTTGCACAACTGAAAGCGCTAATTCCAACTTATATGGTACCTCAATGTTTTACCGTGCTGGAGAATCTACCTTTAAATACCAACGGTAAAATTGATCGGTTAGCCCTTGCTGGAATAGACATTAATGACACCATTGAAGAAACGCCGCAAAATATCAACGCCGACTGCTCACAAACACAAAGAATAGTTTTGAATACCTGGAAAGAATTACTGTTTCCAAACTATACCGATGTTGAATTAAGAAACACCGATAACTTTTTTGAGTTGGGCGGTCATTCATTATTGGCATCACAAGCACTTGCCAGAATTAACGCCCATTTTAATTTTGAAAACCCAATTAATTTAAGGCAATTTTTTGATAATGCCACCATAGGCCAATTATCAGAATTGTGTGATGCTAAATTAACTACAGCAGAATTGACAAACACATCTACCTCTGGTTTAGCCAAAATACAAGCGTCTTTCGCTAAACGTGCGCCAGTATCAACTCAACAGTATCGCTTATGGTTGGCCGAGCAGTTTACGCCCGCTGCATACAATATGAGCTTAGCGGTTAAGCTGAAAGGTGCCGTTAACCTTGAAGCCGTTAATCTTGCCATTAAATCTATTTTTGATCGTCATGAAAGTTTAAGAACACGCTTTGAACTTATCGGCGAGCATTTAGAGCAAGTAATTGATGACACAGCGGCACTACCGTTTACCACACAAAAAATAACTGGTTGTACAGATACAGACGTTGAAAATTTACGTAATGAACTGCTAAAACAAAGATTTGATTTGCAAACACAACTGCCATTCAATGTGTATTTAATTGAATCTTCACCAAGTCAATATTATTTAATTTTTATTATTCACCATATTATTACCGATGAGTGGTCGATGAATAACCTGGTGGCGGAATTTACCAAAATCTACAGCAGCCACACGAAAAACTCTAATCAGGAACCGCTTGTACTGCCGAATTTAACGATACAATATAAAGACTATAGCATTTGGCAACACAAACAGTTCACAAAAAGCTACGGCGAACAATTAGATGAATTTTGGCTACAGCAACTCGAAAATTATAAAAACTTTCAATGGCCACAAAATTCATCAGGTCAGGTGAGAAAAAATGGGTTGGCAAAACGCCTTAACGTGCTGCTATCCCAAGAGCAAACGGCGGTCATTAAATCTTTTGCTAGAGCTCAAAATACCAGTGAGTTTATAGTGCTGTCTGCAATATTTAGAGTATGGTTAGCAAGGCTCGTTAGCGCAAATGATGTAGTCATAGGAACAGATTTCGCCAACAGACCTTCGCCAGATCTAGAACCTTTGGTCGGTTTTTTCATTAACTTATTACCTTTGCGATTATCGGTTGATGAACACTCCACATTCGCAGAAATAGTATCGCATGAAAAAGAACATTTCCTTGAAGTAAACGAATTTCAGCAGCAACCCTATGAAAAAGTCATTGAGCACTACCGAGCGAATAACAGCAGCGACAGAAGTGCGTTAATAAAATTCTTATTGGTAATGCAAAACACGCCAGCGGCAGATATTCATTTGCCAGATTTATCAGTATCGGTTTTGCCAAACAGCAATCAAACAGCTCGTTTTGATTTATCAGTATTTATTAATCTCGATAAACAATGCGAACTTCAATGGGTTTATGACTGCTCAATATTCGACGACATTACCATTAACCATTACGCCACACAGTTGAGTGAGATTTTGAATACCTTAACCTGTAATCCCAATCAAAAAATTGCGTCACTGAGTGACCTAAATCCTACAAAAATTGAGCGTGTCGATTCTAAGAAAAATAAATTAAGTAAATTAAAATCTCTAAAATCGAAAAAAGACAACTCGGCAATAGATAGCAATTTTATTACAAAACAGTGCGATACTCATGAAAAAAGCCTTGTCGACGACAAAAACCGGGTAACGTTTGGGCGCTGGGTACGTTCATCCAGTGGTAGTGATGGTTTACCTTACGTCTTTCTTTGTAATAATTCAGACATTAATTCAACCGCTTGGGTAAAGGAATACATTGACACTATTCATGAAAAATTGCTGAGTCATGGCGCGGTATTATTTAGAAATTTTGGTTTACATACGCCGGCAGATTTCGAGCAATTTGTAGAGTCTATGCATCCTCAATTATTTGGTAAATATGGCGATTTACCTAAGAAAGAGGGCGGCAGGAATATTTATCGTTCGACGCCATACCCTGATGATCGAATGATTTTATTCCATAACGAAAGTTCACACATGAGCCGCTGGCCGCGTAAACAATGGTTTTTCTCAGAAATTGTCGCCACCGAAGGTGGTGCCACACCCATAGTTGATTGCCGTCTTGTGTATCAACAATTACCTGAGAATATCAAATATAAACTGCTCAATAACGGCTTACTGTATGCACGCACCTTTTTACCCGGCGTAGACGTAAGCTGGCAGGACTTCTTTAAAACCGATTCAAAACAACAGGTAGAAACCATTTGTGAGACATCAAAAATTCAGTGGCAATGGTTGCAGAACAATAAAGGCTTACAAATAAGTCAACGTTCCCCCGGAATTATTAAACATCCAATAACTCAAGAATTTAGTTTTTTCAATCAAGTTCAATTACACCATCCCGCGTGTTTAGAGCCTGAGGTACGACAAGATCTTGTGGCTTTAGTCGACCAAGACCAACTACCGAGAAATGTCTATTACGGTGATGGTTCGGTTATTTCTGACGAAGAAATGGCGGTAATTGGCGAATTATACGAAGTCAACGCAATTCGACCGTCGTGGCAGGCTGGAGACGTTCTAATGGTTGACAATATGCTAATTGCCCATGCCAGAGACCCTTTTAAAGGACCTCGCAAAATCGCGGTAGCTATGGCCGATATGTATGAACAATCCGACGTTTGGTCACCGCCGACAGTTGGTCTTTAACTAGGAATTTTTGCTATGATTTTTTCTTTGAATACCATTCAAAAACAACTGACTTTGAGCAGTGACAGCCGAATTGTTACTGTTGTAATTAATGGCCTTGTAGACGTTGATCTTTTAAAACAAGCACTCGAAAAGATCATTAAATTTAATGACATTCTGCGAGCACAGTTAGTTGACGATGTTGATTTAACATTACCAGTGGTTGAATACTTAGCAGAATCCAACGTAGTGCTCAAAGATTATTGTGAAAGCGATGAGTTATTGCCTAAACATTGGTATCTGCAAAAGCGCTCTGAAGACCAACATTCTTTAATGTTTAAAGTGTTAAATATTTTATTCGACGAAACCAGTGAATCTCTTTTTTGCCATCAACTACAGGTAATTTACAACAGCTTAGTTAGTGACGATTTAAGCAAAAATCATGATGAAAACGATTTTTTTGAATATTTATTGCGTGAATCTACCATTCAGTATTCGGAGTTCACACAATGGCTTAATGATTTAGAAAACGATGAAGATAATTTTGAAGCGAAACAATATTGGGCAAAATATGCAGACGCTGCGCCGATAAGTTTATCTCATCTCGAAACATTAGATGAAACATTAAACAGCATAAAAAGTTGTCACCAGTACTCTGCAACGGTGACACTGCCCGATGGAATAAATCTTACCAATGATAAACTCACCGTTGTTTGTAAGCTTTTATGGTCGAAACTGCTTTGTGACCATAGCGGCAACGATAGCATTACTATGGTTGAATATTACGATGCTCGCCATGAATATGACGAGATGTCTACTTCTATGGGTTGCTTTGCTAGATTAGCGCCTTTTCATTTTGTATTAACTGCCGAACAATCTTTTCAAGATTATATCGATAAAGCATTGCACGAGTATGAATTAAGTTCCGAATATATTGAAGCACTGCCAAACAGCTGCTTACAATTTGCCAATGTTGCCTACGAATTTAAAAATTCTTGTAATATTATTGCTGATAGTAATTCAAGTGAAAATGCTCAATCTAAAAAAAATACATCAAGAATTAGTTTTAAACCTACGCCGTCAACTTTGGAACTACCCGAGCAGATTGCGCTTAAATTAACCGTGTCAGCGTCGGTTTCTGGCGAGTTGTCAATTACTGTTACCATTAATAACAGAATTAACGAATTAGCTGCGACGCTGTTGGCGGATCAATTTAAATCAATCTTGCAGCAATACTTATTTACCTCTAAAGATAAACAATTTAGCTTAAATAATGTCAATTACATGTCTGCTCTTGACCAGTCATTGAATGATATTTGGATTAACCGACAAACTTCGTACAAAGGCGACGTTTTAGAGGCAATATTATCAGCGGCAATAAGTAACAGTAATCACATCGCTATTATCGAAGGTCACAAGCAGTGGACTTACGGTGAGGTTGTTCATCAAGCACACACTCTTGCAAACCAGCTAAACAACACGACTTTAAATGCTAATTCGCAACAATCAGCACCGGTTGCCATTTTATTAGGCCAAAAAGCAGAAACCTTAATTTGCCAACTCGCCAGCTGGATGGCAAATCGCGCTTTTATTGTGGTAGATATCAAACAGCCAGAAAGTAATATTTTATCTATTTTACAAGAAACGAACGCGAGCATTATTGCTAATTCTTTTGCGGATATAGAATATTTACGATTAAAAGCGCAGGAGCAGGGCATCGGTGATTTTAATCATCAGATGATCAGCTATGAAAATCTGAATTTTGCGAGTGATTCCAGTTCTGTACGAGATGACTACGATTTTCATCGACCTACAAACAATATTCCCGCTTATATTTTGTATACATCAGGAACGACGGGTAAACCCAAAGGCGTTATCATCGGTCGTCAGCAGATTTCTAATTACGCCTTCGCCATTGTTGAGCAGTTAGGTTTTAAACAAGGTGTTCATTGTGCGGTAGCATCATCGTTGAGTACTGATCTCGCGTATACCTGTATTTTTTCGGCGTGGTTACAGGCCGGTTGCGTAAATTTAATACCCGATCAAACACGCACCAATGCAATTGCTTTCTCGAATTATATTGAATCGTTTAAGCATCAGGGTAATGCAATAGAATTTCTCAAAATCGTGCCGGGGCATTTTCAGGCATTAATAGGCGATACCAACACAATACCTAAATACCTACCCAGCAGCGGTTTAATCTTTGGTGGCGAAAAAGCCAGTGCAACGCTAATTGATGCTATTCACCAGTGTGATGCTGCGATTTCTATTTACAACCATTATGGTCCAACAGAAACCACTGTTGGCGTAGCCATTGGCCGTTACAACAAAGATAACCCGCAATTTTTATTGCAACAGCCGTTATCGGGCAACACACTTGTACTCGTAAACAACAACCTAGAACCCGTTTCAACCGGCTCAATCGGTGAGTTGGCTATTTCTGGTCAACAAGTGGCCTTGGGTTATTGGAATTTGCCGTCTGAAACTGCTCGACGCTTTAAATCGTTAATGATTAATGGCAAAGACGACTTAGTTTATCTAACGGGTGATATTGCGCGCTTTACAATTAATGGTCAGCTAGAAATTCTAGCTCGTAAAGATCAACAGGTGAAGGTACGAGGTTTTCGCGTTGAGTTGGATGCGATCTGTTCCGTCATTGAAGCACAACAACACGTAAAAAAAGCGCTGGTTAAAATTGATGACCAATCGAGCCAAGTTTTAATTGCCTACGTACAAACAACTTCGAGCACGGTTGATCTTCAACTGCTTGAACAAAGTCTAAAACAGTCACTGGCATCGGTATTACCGGATTATATGTGTCCTAGTCAGTATCGTTTTATTACCGGTATTCCATTATTGGCGTCGGGAAAGATAGATTTAACCAAGATTGATACCTGTGTCATTCAGACTAATAACACGGAATTTGTAGAACCTCAAAGCGCGCTAGAAACACTCGTCTGTGAAATTTGGCAAGACAAATTAACCCGTAAACCAATTGGCATTAATGATGATTTTTTTGCTTTGGGTGGACATTCGTTAATTGCGATTAAAATCGCAGCGACTTTAAGCCAACAAGTCAACATTGCATTACCGCCAGGCATTGTGTTTGAAAATCCAACGCCTTCTGATTTATCGCAATTTTTACTGGCTAATAGTGACAACAAAGCCAAACTAGAAGCAATTGCTAAGGCGCGTTTGAAGCTACGAAATATGTCTGACGAAGAAAAAGCTGTATTACTTGCGCAACGTCACTCACAGGAGCCCGCCGGTGCAGTTTGATGATGAATTACTACTTTCATTGCTGCTAGACGATAAGCTGCTAGACGATAATAGCAATGAAGTAATCGACGCTTGCGAGCGGACAAAAGCTCATGGGGCGACACCTGCCGTTGGTACGCAGATTAATAAGCACGCAACAACCGGCGTGTTTCCGTTGTCTTCCAGTCAGCAGCGTATTTGGTTGACGCAAACCATCGAAAATGATGCCAGTTACCATATCCCTAGGCATTTTATCTTGGATAAAAGCGTTGACCTGCGAGCAATAGATCCAGCACTTCAATGTTTAATTGCTCATCATCCGTCGTTACGTACGCGTTTTTATTTAAATGAAAATACCGCGAATCCCGAACAGGAAGTTCTGGCATTTGACCAAATCAGTTTTAAATTAGAAACTGATCACACTAACGCTGAAGCGCTAACCGATTTTTGCTCACAGTGGTTTAACACGCTGTTTACGCTGAATAAACCGCCGTTGATACGCGCTTGTTTGCTCAAAGTTACCTCACAAGATAATAATCTTAGCGATTGTCATAAAGTACAACCACATACTCAGCAGCATTTATTAATTTGTATTCATCATATTGTTTCTGATGCACGTTCTAGCGAAATACTCAGCGATGATTTTTTGCATAATTATTGGCATTTTGCCGCGCAACTAAAAAATGGCGTTACGGTTGACGATTTAACCGCGCCCAAACAACCCCCTATCGATTTGCAATACAGCGATTATGCTTTGTGGCAAAATGACTGGTTTAACTCTGAACAATATCAGAACCAAAAAGATTATTGGCAAAGTAAATTTAAAGGTATGGTCGGGTCAGGTCATGATTTATCGAATATTGATTCGCAAGTATTGATTAAAGATCGCTCGTCTACACTAATTCAAAAAAGTGATGCCATTAAACGTGAATTTTTTCTGGAATCTTCACTGAAAAATGCCGTCGAGCAAAAAGCTAGGCGATTGAAGATTTCGGAAAATTCATTACTGCTTGCGGCTTATCATCGGTTATTATTTCGCGTCAGTGGTAATCGTCTAACCAGTGTAGGATACGCTCTAACCAATCGTGAATCCGATCAACTCAACGAAATAGTAGGTTGTTTTATCAACACGCAGGTATCTTTTGCTGAATTTACAGATTCTCACGAAAATCTGGATCTGTTCATTGGCGATATACATCAGCAACAAATAGGGGCGTTAAACAACGCCAGTTTTCCCTACGAGCACTTACTTGCCTTGTTTAATAATGTTACCGCTCAACAGGTTGGATCGCTATTTAATGCTTTTTTCAATTTTAAACAGGCTGATAAAAATACCAAAGGTGTTGGCAACTTGGGTTTTAACGATCAAATAATAGCGGGTTTATCCGCTAAATTTGATGTAAGCCTTGAGATTACTCGTAATCAAGAGACATTTTATGGTGTTTTTGAATGTGCCGCTAAACATTATAAACCAGAGACCGTCGAATATTTAACAGCCCTGTACCAAGAATGTGTAATGGAGCTTTGTAATGTTAATCATGCTTCTAGCTCAAGTTACGCTACAAAAAATAAAGCACTCTTGTCATCTAATCAGCATTGCTTTTTTGAAGAATATTTAAATAACGGCTTATCTAAATCAAAAAACAATAAACAATCGCTCTTTACTTATTACAACGACAACAACGAGTGTGAAGTTTATTTTGATCAATTATTTTTATGCGCACGCAAACTAGCGGACAAACTTAATGAGCTTATCGACGTTGATACTCGGTTGCAAAAACAACCTTTAATAGCAATCAGTTTACCGCGCTCAATAAGTTTGCTGGTTTCATACCTTGCGGTTCGTTTTATTGGTGCGGGTTATGTTGCTATTGATCCAGATTTACCCGAAGAAAGAATTACATACATATTGAATCAATCAAAACCCATCGTATTTCTAACCGATGTTCACACCAATCTATCCGACAAGGTATTTTCACCAGAAAATTCTGCAACTATAAGCGACGACGATACCGCGAACACGTCTGCTTTTAAGCAGTTAATTTGTTACGATCCAACGGTTTATATCAGTAGTTTATTAACCCATAAACTACCCATAAACGATGCGCCATTACAGCGATCTCTTGATCGCAAGATTGGTTTTTCTACGCTTAACAATAATATCGCGTACATTCTTTTTACGTCGGGCTCTACGGGAAAACCCAAGGGCGTTCAGATTGGTAATCGAGCATTAGATAATTTTTTAGCCGCTTTTCAAGATATTCTTAAACTCAATAAAACTCATAGCTTCCTTGCTTTAACCACCATCTCTTTTGATATTTCAGGTCTAGAAATATGGTTGCCGCTGTGTACCGGCGCGAATTTGGTGTTGGCTAAAAAAGAGCATCAGCGCGATCCAGAAGCGCTTTTTGAGCTGATTTTGCAAAAGAATATTACTCATTTACAGGCAACGCCTACAACCTGGGCAATGTTGATGACGCTTGAGGTTGAATTTCCACCCGGTTTTGTAGGTATCTGTGGAGGCGAAGCGTTATCGGACAGTCTTGCGGCCAAAATTTGCGCTCGCGGCATACAATTACTGCACGTGTATGGGCCGACCGAAACAACCATATGGTCCACGGCCAAGTGGATTAACCGCGCTGATAAAACCGATCTCGGTGAATACAGTTTCGGAGCAAACAATATTAATAATTATCGCGATAACCACTGCGACGGTAATAGCACCGGAAATACTACCTTAGGTAGACCCATTGCCAATACCGACATTTATATTTTGGATGAACACAACCGATTACTTGATAAAACCCGAGTAGGGGAGTTGTGTATCGGCGGTGCTGGCTTAGCCGAAGGTTATTACAACCGCGACGATCTTACCCAAGCAAGTTTTATACATTGGAAAGATGTAAATGGTTATAGTCGTCGAATTTATAAAACCGGCGATTTAGCCAGAATTAATGCCTGCGATGAATTGGAGTTTTTTGGACGTAAAGATAACCAAGTTAAAATTCGCGGTCATAGAATTGAGCTTGGCGAAATTGAAAGCGAAATGTCATCGTATGAATATATTAAGCATTCGTGCGCTTTGGTAATTGATGAGCAGATCATAGTTTGTGCGGTATTAAATAACGGTGAATCGAATATGTCATCACCAGATCAGGTGGTCGACCAAGACTCAATTAAAGCAGTATTGGCTCAACATCTACCGTATTACATGGTGCCAAATCAGATTATGTTCTATAACGAATTTCCGCTTAATTCGAGCGGTAAAACCGATAGAAATGCCTTAACGCTGATGGTTAAACAATCCTTACAAGAGAATCAATTTAACAGAAACACCCACTCTAAAGCCAATGACCAGAGCCTTAACCAAACCCAACAATGGGTAGTAGAGACGCTGTCTCAGGTGTTGAACAAGACAGTCTCTTTACAAGACGATTTTTTTGCCAACGGTGGTAATTCGTTATTAGCGGTACAGTCAACAATTGCATTAAATAAACGCCTAAACCAAAACCAACAAACAGAATTATGCTTGCCTATGACGGCGTTATTTGAATATCCCACGGCCAAAGAACTCGCAGACTTTATCGATCACAAAAGTGACCAACAATTAAGACATGTTATCCAACGACGCTTATTAAACGTTGTAGACAAGCCAGTGACTAAGTTGGTGTGCTTTCATCCAGCCGGAGGCGGGGTAGAGGCTTATGCAAATCTGGCGTCTTTTTTGAGCAATGCATCAATTCAAGTTTATGGAATTGAAAGTAGACAAAAAATAGCTTTAAACAATCACACAAAAAATCAAATCTCAACAGACACATTATTAGATCAGTACTGTGAGCAGGTTTTAGCCTCGGTTAACGATAATGACCCAATAAACCTACTTGGCTGGTGCTTAGGCGGTCATTTAGCCTTAGCCGTAGCCGATCGCTTAGTTGCTCATCACAAGCGCGTGGTCGCTTGGGTTGGCGTTATTGATTACGACGCGGCCAATCTCATCAATTTAGAAGGTGCAGAAGATAATCATCAACATAACACCGATTATTTACAATCAAGCACAGAGCTTTGGAAGGACTTTTTAGATTTTAAGAATTTTTACAACGTCGCCATCCCTGAAACCGATATAAGAAGAATAAAAGACGAATACGAAGAGTATCTCAAGACTGAACGCATCGATAATAAAACATCACTTTACCAACAAGGTTTAGGGTTTTTACTTAAAAAATCCAAACAATTAGGTTTGTTAGATAAGATTGTCGCGTTGGTATTAGATGATAATCAATCTCTACCCAATGAAGAATTATTAGAGTTGCTAGAATTAAGATTTATGACCGAAAAAAGCATAAATATGACCGCCAAGCGGCTTGTTGTTAAGCCTAAAAATCATTGTGTTGATGTATGGCTTTGTGAGAATCGTGTTCGTAACAATGAACAAATTATTTCAGACTGGCAGAATTTCAGTAATAAAGTGGATTTGAACGTAAAACGTATCGAAGATGATCACTTTGGCATTGTTAGCAATGATAAGTTTAAACAGCAATTATTAAAATCATTGGGTTTTTAACCGTGCAGCTACTAAAAAATTTAATGTATGAATCAAAACGCGAGCTAATATTTGCCTTGATTATGAGTGCAATTAGCGCGGCCATAGGTATTTTACTCATTAATTATCTAAACCAACAAATTGAAGGACAGAACCTAATCAGCGGTAATCTTAAACCTAATATCGTATGGTATTTTCTGTGCTTATGGTTGTTGCTAATTGTAAGCGGGGCAGTGGCGCAAGTTAAGCTCATGCGATTTGGTCAAGATATTGTTTATAAATTGCGCGTTAATGTGTTTAGTCGAATGCTCAACACTGAATTTATTATTAAAGAAAAGGCGGGGGCACACCGCTTGCACGCCGTTCTTGCTAAAGACATTCAAACTATCGCGCAGGCATTTAATCGCGCACCCATGGCTTTTTATAACGCTTTTTTAATAGCTGCATCTATTGCGTATCTGGGTTATTTGTCTTTGATTTTTTTGGCATTAACGCTGGTTGTAGTAGCGCTCGGATTAGTCGTTGACCGTTTTATTACCAAAAAAATGGTGAAATATTTAAAACAAGTTCGAGATTATGAAGATGATTTGTTTGCTTGTTATAACGAAGTTATTTACGGCGCAAAAGAGCTTGAGCTAGATGCCCTTAGAAAACAGTCTTTATTGGATGTTGATTTAAAATCTGCGGCGAACAATTGCAAAAGTGCGCAAAAAAAGTCGGATCTATTTTGGTCGTTAAATCTAAATTGGACGGTTGCTTTGGTTTTTTTACTGTTGGGTGCCGTGGTGTTATTCGGTGGTATTGTCTATCAAACGCTTGGTTTAAACCTGAGTTTAGCTACGGTAAGCAGCTTTGTAGTAACCATACTCTTTATGCGTTCACCGTTAACAGGACTTGTTGAAATGATTCCGGCGATTACCAACGGAGTTATTGCTGCGCGTAAAATCAATCAGCTTGAACTCGCACCAACATCGGTAGAAAACAAGGTCGTTAATGGTGTGAAATCATCTATTATTGATCAATCTTATACCGTAAAACTGCCGTTTAAGAGTATTACCTTCAGTGAAATTACCTTCAATTATGGCGTATTCAACAATACAGTAAACAGTAACCATTTAAACGATCGCAATTTAAACCATCATCACACGAACAATCACCATTTAAACAATGACTATCAATTTCAGCTAGGGCCAATTGACTTATCTCTGCACCAGGGTGGCTGCTATTTTATTGTCGGCGGTAATGGCAGCGGTAAATCTACTTTCTCAAAAATCATCACCGGAATATATCCCACAAACTCTGGTTCTGTCGCAATTGACGGTAATTTTATTTCGGCAGAATTATTGAAAGAGATGTTTATTACCGTGTACGCAGATTTCTACTTGTTTAAAAAAATTAAAGATTACGAACGTAAAAAACCCGCCATTGATTACTGGTTGCAAGAATTAAAGCTGGATCACAAGGTATCTGTTGTTGATGGACGCTTTAGCACGACTGACTTGTCTACCGGACAGAAAAAACGATTAGCGTTATTACACGTGTGCGTATCAGACCGACCATTAGTCTTACTGGACGAATGGGCCGCCGACCAAGACCCAGAGTTTAAACACCATTTTTACACAGAAATTTTGCCTCAGTTACAAGCTCAAGGGAAAACCATCATCGCAATTACCCATGATGACCATTACTTTTATTGTGCCGATCAAGTAATTACATTACATAACGGCATTATCGAAAGCGCCACAAGCAATGTTAAAAGGGCTTTGATAAATTCTGTGCAAACGGAAACCTGAAATAAATTTTCATGACTAGATACCATTGATTTACTCGTCGATAACGTAATCAACGGACTGATAACTAACCGGGAATGGTTGTTGATCTCCGAATCTTCACAGGCTCAAGGATGAGCCCAATCAAGACAAAGCTTTCCAGTAACGCCAAAACTACAGATCTGGCGATGGAGAAAACGAAAAATCTCTAATAATAAAGGAACGCTAAGTCAGCAGAGGAACACGTCAGAAGAACACTAAACGGGCCGAATTAAGCGCAATAAACGTAAGGGTACTGAACAGTTTGGTAAAAAGGCACCAAAGGGTCAATCGGTCACATTATTAGTTCATATACTGTTTAGTATTCGACATAGTAATTTTAGCGAGATATAACGGTTTTACACGGTGTTTTGTTCTTCTTTCTACAAAACCTTGATCAATCTAGATTTCAGTAATCCCATTGCTTGGTAAACCTACTGTTTTTAGCAATCCCAGAGTTAATCAAAAGCTCCTGTTGAAGTTAGACAACCGGAGTTTCTGGCTCCGGTTATCTTGTCTATGCTGATTCAACTTGCAGTAAATCCAGTAAGTCACAACTCAATTGGTCTGTATGCTTATTGAATTAGCTGTCGGCTTCGTGAGTTGCTCACCAACGTAAGCAACTCATTTGGTGTGAATTCGGTTGATACCAGCTCAGCTAGTATCAGATCAAAACCGCAGAGGCATTGATCAAATCATCTGGCTTGTTTTCCGACAAAATTCATCATCCCAACTAATAACGCGCTGGTATTTATATTTAGCCGGGCTCAAGCCTAACCAGTAATTAGCCAGCCTTGCTGTGCATTAGTCTTCAATAATTAATTGCACGTCGATGTTGTTTTGCGTTGCGTTTGAATACGGGCAAACTACATGTGCTTTATCAACCAACTCTTTAGCGATATCTTTTTCAAGACCATTAAGTTGAATAAATAACGTAACTTGCAGGCCAAAACCGGTTTCATTCGGACCGATAGCTACCTCGGCGGTTACCGATGAATCTGTTGATAATTTGATCTTTTGTTGCTGGGCAACATAGTTCAGTGCACTTAAAAAGCAGGCCGCGTAACCACCGGCGAACATCTGCTCGGGGTTAGTACCAGGACCACCGGAACCACCCAAGGCTTGTGGTGTTGAAAGCTTAACCGACAGTGCTTTATCTTCTGATACCGAGGCGCCCTCTCTTCCGCCGGTTGACGTAACTTTTGTGCTGTACAAAATCTTTTCTAATTTCACAATAATCTCCGAATTTTTTCATGTTTGTGGGTGAGTCATTGTTTGACGGTAGAGATTATATTGGTCAATTCAATACTTTTTGCTACTGTTAATATCATATTCATTGCAGATCGTATTTTATGGTTGATCGATTAGCGGCGCTGTTCGAACATTTTCATGTAAAAGCCCACACATTTCAGACTGGCCATATTTGTGGCAGTAATGTCGTTAATCCGCAAAGCGGGTGTGGGCAACTGCATTTAATAAGAACGGGCAAGGTAGTTGTTTGGCATGGTAAGAAAAAAGCCTATACCGTCACCCAACCCAGTCTTTTGTTTTATCCGCGGCCATTAGTACGACATTTCGTTGTTGAAAACGATCAACAAGCACTGTTGTTATGTGCCCATGTTGCTTTTGTGGGTAACGAAGCCAATCCCATCGCGAACGCGCTACCCGAAAGCCTGTGTTTGCCGCTAAGCTCACTTGTACATTGTGAAAAAATCTTAACTATCTTATTTGAAGAAGCTGAAGCGGCCTATTGCGGCAGGCAAGTTGTATTAGATCGTCTTTTTGAGGTGTTGTTAGTGCAATTACTCAGAGGGCTTATGGAAAGTGGTAGAACCCAGGTCGGAATGCTCGCCGGACTTGCCGACTTCAATTTGAGAAAAGCTTTAGTCGCGATGCATGACAATCCTCAAGAAGACTGGACTGTAGAACGCCTTGCAACAAAAGCCGGTATGTCACGCAGTGTTTTTTCAAATTTATTTCGCGAAACGCTCGGCACCACGCCCATGAAATATCTTCAAAATTGGCGAATTGGTCTGGTGCAAAAATGGCTCAAAAACGGACAATCAATTAAATTAATTGCTGAAGAAGCCGGTTATCAGAGTGAATCTGCCTTATCGCGAGCATTTAAGGCCCAGGTTGGCTTATCTCCACGAGAGTGGTTGGCACGAGAAACCTAATAAGTAAATTTACAAATATTTCGTCCAACTATTTTTATGCATTTTTTTATACTGCGAAAACCTTTTCGTAGGAAAGTATAAAATCACCATTAAACCGAGCGCTATGATCCAAACCCAGGTTATATTACTGACGCTAATATAATCACCGTAATTTGGCTCCATAAATAGTCCAACCAATTTATACATTAATAATAAAACGTATAAATGCAGCAAATAAAAAAACATAGGTGCCGATCCAAAATTCACCAAAACTGCCTGCAGTTTGGTGCCCAAATTCGACATCCACAATTTGCATTCAAAAAGTCTTAATACTAAGAAAGTTCCCGTTAACGTTAGTAATAAAAAATTCAGTGAAGGAGGATATTTGGTTAGATTAACCATTGCCTTTAAGCTTTCTAAAGCGGTTTCACCTGTGTGCCACACATAATCTTCGCCGTAGAGGTTAAAACCTCTAAGAATGAGAAACGAAAGCAATGTTAAACCGGCCATGGCTAACAAGTATTTTTGGCGAGATTGCGGTTTGGTATTTTTGCCGTACAAAGCTCCACAGCCGTATCCAATAAAGATTAAACCAATCCATGGTAATGACGGATAACTTACTTTTATGTTAATAAATCCGTCTTTAAGTAGATATCCTCGATCATGCAAAATAGTCCATATCGAATAAAGCGACTGGTTTTCGTTAAAACTAATAAACGATAAAGCATTGTGCGTACAAACGATTATCAAACCAATAACAAGTACAGGCACCCTACCCAACGGATGCATAACGGCCAGCGCAATCATCGATAAACCTATTGCCCAGATAACCTGCAAATAGATTGTGTGATAGCCGCCAAACCAAGAAAAGGTCACCAAGGTAATTTCAAGTACGATTAAAAATAGACCTCGCGTAAATAAAAATTTCTGCAAAGGGCGCGTTGTGTTACCAGAATTCTGATACAACCAAGCCGACAAACCCGTTAAAAATACAAATGTGGGCGCGCAAAAATGTGCAGCGATACGACTCCAAAACAATCCGTCACCCGTTTCCTGAATATTCATAGGATCAGTAACTTGTTGGTGGAGGAAAAAACGTTCACGCACATGATCGACAAGCATGATGAGCATGACTAGGCCACGTAGCGCATCAATACTGTTAATACGACTTTTAAGGGATGTCGCTAATTCAGAGTGTTGGTACTTAAGATCTGTTGCAGAATTCATTTAAGGTTCGTTACGCTATCAAGACCGTGCCATTACCGACTAGGGCTCAATAATTAGAAATCAATGGGTTTAATAAAATTAAAGGAAACTCTAATGAACCTAGAGTTTCCTGCGATTAACTCATGGATCAGTTAATCACAGGCTCCAAAAGTTTGTTATAGCTCGAATTTGATCGAAATATTCGCGTTTACACCGTTGCCGGGAGAATGAATGGTATCAACGCCGCTATTACCTAAATCAAACACATACTCTATGTCTTCATCGGTAAGATTATTGAGCTGCAATTTAATATTAGCGTAATTAAGTTGATAATCTGCGCTTATATTTAACGTTTCATAACCACCGAATTTACCACCAATATTGGCTTCGTTCACGTAATAATCACCTTGAGCGTCAACATGAATGCGAGTTATTAGTTTGGAATTCACTTGGTAATTAACACCGATTGATGCCGTATATTCAGGAATACTTCTAAGTTCATTACCGGTGAAATTTGTGTCGGAATCTGAACTTTTAAGAATTTCGGTATCGATAAACGCAATATTACTCCAATAATTTAGCGTTTGTGTAAGCTCGCCATTAAACGACACATCAATGCCCTGCCGTTTAGTTTCGCCAACGTTTTGCGCTATACCATCTACCAACACAAATTCATCGGTAGCTTTTTGCTGCCAGTAGGAAATACGAGTTTGTAAATAGGTGCTTAAATTCCATTGAAAACCCAATTCGGCACCATCGTTGTAAGAAACGTCTCTGGCATTACGATCGCCAGAGGTAAACGCAGCAGAACCAAACGGATGCTGAAAACTTCGACCAAGATTAGCGAAAACATCCACATCGTCAGTAATCGCGTAGATCACATTAAATTTGGGCTGAATAATGGTACCAAACTTATAAATATCGCTTTGCGCTGCGGTATTTTTATTAGTAAAGTCGCCGTCAAGTCGATCGGCTCTAAGCGCCAGATTCCAACGCAGCGTATCACCAATATCTTGTTGAATTTTTATAAAACCGCCGTAATTTTCAAATGTATAATCAAAATTACGAAGAACATTTGCGGTATCGCGAGTTCGTGTTTGTCCAACAGTACCAAAACGTTGTTCGATAATATCTTGTTGCTCGTAATCAGCGCCCCAAGTTAATAACCATTGCGGCGTTAAAAACCATTCAAATTCGGACCGAAACCCAAATTGATCTTGATCGTCAAAACGATTTTGCAAGCTACTGCTCTCACTAAATCGCACCCAACGCTCACGCTCAAAGTGTTGATAATAGGTTTTTAGGTTGTAATTAAACGTATCGGATATTGCAGAACTAAAATGAAAACTAAGATGTTCGGTGTCTTTTTCACCACCATCTTGATTGGCGTAGGGTTCTGATCGCGTAGGATTACTCTCGGCAACGGATTGCGATAAGTAACCGGGAGCATCGGCGTCATAACTACTTTTACGAGCAATTATTTTAAACTCACTGTTGGACAACAACTGCCAAGCCCATTGGCCGGTAAGGGAATATTTTTCAAGATTGGTGTGGTCCCGATAGCCGTCAGATTCCCGGTACCCTAAAGAGTAACTTTGTTTCAACAACCCAGAATCGAAACCAAAATAACCGCTTAATTCTTTTGCGTCGTAGCTGCCGCCAGAAATTTCGATTTCTTTTGCAGCATCATTGCGAGTGTTTATTTCGTAGTTACCGGCAATATTGTACAAGCCATAACTTGCATCACTAGTGCCTTTAAACACCTGTAACGAATCTATCGCCAGTGGAAAAAGTTGATCGAGCTCGCCGTAACCGTTGTGCAAATTACTGGGAATACCATCAATGATCAGTTTTGCATGGGGCGTGCTGCCATCACCGGCAAATCCACGAATGGCCACATCGGTATTAATAATGCCTTGGTTGTATCTCGCCAAATACGCACCCGGAACCTTGTTAAATAATTCTAAGGTGTCATTAACGTGTTCATAGTTAAGCTCGTCCTTGCCAATAATATCCACAGAACCTGCCAAGCCAGTATTTAGTGATTGTGTTGCTTGACCAACCACTACCACCGTTTCTAATGCTGGTTTTTCATTTGATATTTGGGTTTGTGCATTGATACTGGTCGAACTCAATATAAGCGCATAAGCAATAACGCTTTTAGAAGAATAAGTCACTGCAAAAATCCCTAGATCAAGTTAAGCATACAAAGATGAGAATGATATACATTTCGGTAATTTTTTGGAAGTGACACTTTGCCGCACCTAACTATTAACCAAGCTCTTCACCATCAACCAAAATCCTTGCGAGTGACCCAGTTTTTGTATTGAACAATCAAGCTAAGTTTGTCCGTTTTTGCAGCTATTACGTCTTTGAAGACAGAAACGACACTTGCTAGACTTTAGGAAATACTGATTCGGCCCACCATGATTTGATCGATAGCTCCCCTGGTGGGATTGGAACTAAAAAAATAAAAAGCCAAGAATAAAGAGCTAGAAAATAAAAAAGGCATAAATTGATATGCAGACAATAAATATTGGCATCATAATTTTTCCTTGTGCGCAATCTTTGGATATCACAGGCCCCCACGAGGTTTTTTCGTCTGCACAAATTTTTCAGGCAAAGGGCCAGTCATCGCTGCAATACCGCGTTTTTCTCATTGCCAAAGATCTAAATCCCGTAAAAATGTCTTCGGGGCTAACCCTTGTCCCCGACTACACGTTTGCAAACTGTCCAAGTTCATTGGACACATTAATTGTGCCGGGCTCTGAAACGGTTCACGAGGCGTTGGCTGATCTTGATATTTTAAATTTTATAAAATCTAAACATAAAAATGTACGAAGATTAGTGTCGATTTGTACGGGCGCTTTTTTTCTGGCGAAGCTTGGATTATTGGACGGCAAAAATGTAACTACACACTGGGCGTATTGCTCAGAGATGAAATCTACTTTCCCACAATTATGTATTGATCCAGACTCGCTATACATTAAACAAGATCATATCTATACCTCCGCCGGTGTCACTTCAGGCATGGATCTTTCTCTGGCGTTGGTCGAAGAAGACTCTGGGAAAAACATCGCCATGAGCGTGGCAAGAAAGCTTGTTATTTTTTACAAAAGGCCCGGCGGACAAAAACAATTCAGTGAATTCATCTTATCGCAATCACACAGTAATTTTTGCGAATTAATAGATTGGATTTTAGATAATTTATCTACCGACATTTCCGTTGAAACATTGGCGCAGCACGAAAACATGAGCGCCAGAAACTTTTCTCGAAAATTTAAGCAAGAATTCAATAAAACACCGGCAAAATTTATTGAAAACTTACGCCTGCAACAGGCCAGAGTATTATTAGAAAACGAAGCTTTGGCGTTAAAGTCAATTGCAAGAGCGTGTGGATTTAAAAGCGAAGAAAAAATGCGTCGCGCATTTCAAAGAGAACTGAATATCACACCCAATGATTATCGCACACATTTTTAGCCCATAATTAAAAGCAAAAAATCAATAACATATAAATTACACAGCCCAAATATTAGCGTAAATGTTTGGACAGTCTCTTACTGTTTTAAAAACACTAGACACATTTTTTGAAAGAGTCAGTAATCCATTATTCACGATTAAATCAGGCATTAATAATAAATCTGTAAAAAGCGTCAATCGGCTTTAATAAACCAAATTTCGCCAACATTCTTAATTTGAATCTTCACGTAAAGCACTAATCATTAAATCACACAGGATACAATATTCATGCAATTATCAGAAATCGCTGGCCTCAGACCCGACAAACTCGATAGAAAAGTGGTTAAACCTGCCATTACCAAAACTGTGGGCGTATTAATTTTTCCCGGTTTTGAATTATTAGATGTCTATGGCCCCATGGACATGTGGTCCAATATCAACCTAGTTCCAGCCCAGCTCTGGGGAGATGACAAAAATATTGTTGGCGTTGAATTAATTACTGTTGCGGCAAAAAATGAGCAAATACCTGCGCACGGCGGCATTAAAACTGTTGCTGATTACAGCTACGAGACTGCTCCCCATATTGATTATCTGATAGTACCTGGCGGTTGGGGCGCAGTGCCTTTGGTGGAAGATCAAGCTACCTTAGATTGGATACGCGCGCAGGCACAAAGCGCCGAGATTGTTATGTCTGTTTGTAACGGAGCATCATTACTGGCCGCAGCCGGTGTTTTAGATGGCTTACAGGCCACTACCAATAAACTGCTTTGGCGCGAAGCTACAGCTCCCGGACCCAAGGTAGATTGGGTTAAAAAAGCACGCTGGATTGATTTGGGTAAGATTATTACCTCATCTGGCATTGCTGCCGGTTTAGATATGACTCATGCGGTAATTTCGCGGCTTTATGGCGAAGACGTAGGAACATGGCTAGAGCTGTGGACTGAATATAAACCCAATCAAGATTGCAAATGGGACCCTTACGCAGAAAAGGCGGGCATATTGTAGCAGGCCAAACTGAATTCTCTTGCAACCACAATAGTATGAATAACTAACTCTATCTCTACGACTAGGGGTCTTCATCAGAGTTATTCCTCGATTGACCCTGAATCTGCCCCAGCAAGAGCAGTATTCAGCGACACAGGGAGGTGTCATGGATTTCATCAGACGCACCATAATAGATCGTAAAATTTGATAAATTTAAATTTTTTGCGGTACATCTGTCTAAATAACGCATCAAAATAAATCATTTAGATGAAAAATTTAAAAATAAATCGATGGAAAAATTATTTTACTAGTTATTATTTGGCGCCAATAATTATCACTAAACTTATAAACGCCCACTTTAAGGTCATAATAACAGCATAAACTTAACTCCATTTTGGTGCAAAATATATTAAATCATTAAATATCAATAAGTTATAAAAATAGGCTCAATTTTTGATTGTACAATATCAATTGTAATTCAAAATTATTGGGTAGCTAACATGAGCCAATCATCAGGACTGAATCTCTTTTCCTTCTCCGGGAAGATGAAAATTCTCCACCTCAGCTGGATCGCTTTCTTCATTACCTTTGCAGTTTGGTTTAACTTTGCTCCGTTGCTTCAAGCCGTTAAAGCATCTTTAGGTTTAACAACAGAAGAAGTTAAAACCTTATTGATATTAAACGTAGCATTTACGATTCCGGCGCGAATTGTGATTGGTATGCTCACTGATAAATACGGCCCACGTATCACCTACACCGCACTGCTTGTGGTCTGTTCTATTCCCTGCTTTATGTTCGCCGTTGCCGACAACTTTGTACAAGCAGCAATTGCTCGTTTTGCCTTAGGTTTAATCGGCGCAGGTTTCGTTATCGGCATTCGCTTAGTGTCTGAATGGTTCCCACACAACGAATTAGGTACCGCAGAAGGCATTTACGGCGGCTGGGGTAACTTTGGCTCGGCGGCGGCGGCATTCACATTACCAACCGTTGCGGTAATGTTCGGCGGCGATGACGGCTGGCGTTACGCGATGGGCATTACCGGTTTCATCAGTTTATTTTATGCCTTTATTTTCTGGGCAAATATTTCTGATACACCTAAAGGCTCAACTTATTTCCGCCCTAAAAACTTAGGCGCTATGGAAGTCACGTCAAAAGGCGACTTTTTCTTTTTAATTATCATGAAGCTACCCATGTACTTTGCGCTAGCGGTACTTACTTGGAAGCTTTCGCCAACGGGCGTAAAACTCTTGTCTCAAAATGTGGTTACTGCCATTTATGTTGGCCTTGCCATTTTGTATGTGTATGAATTAATTCAGGTATGGAAAGTTAACGGCCATATCTTCAAAGAACCCGTACCAGAAATTCATCGCTACAGCTTCAAGCAGGTTGCTGTATTGAATATCTTATACTTTGCTACCTTTGGCTCTGAATTAGCCGTAGTTTCTATGTTGCCGCTGTTCTTCTCAGAAACCTTCGAGCTAGACCCTGTAAAAGCGGGCTTGGTTGCCTCGGCGTATGCCTTCATGAACTTAATGTCGCGCCCAGGTGGTGGTTGGTTATCCGATAAATTTGGCCGCAAACCAACGCTTTTAATTCTTACCGCCGGTTTAGCCGTTGGTTACTTCTTGATGGGTAGCGTTGATAGCACCTGGCCACTTTGGTTAGCGGTTGTTGCAGCAATGACCTGTTCTTTCTTTGTACAGTCTGGCGAAGGCGCTGTGTTTGCGGTGGTTCCTTTAATTAAACGCAGACTTACTGGCCAAATTGCCGGTATGACTGGCGCTTACGGCAACGTGGGTGCTGTTATTTACTTAACCGTGTTAACCCTTGTAGATTACAGCCAATTTTTCTACGTAATTGCTGCTACAGCGGTATTAGGTTTTGTTGCCTTATTGTTCCTAGACGAACCTAAAGGACAAATTACCGAAGTTGCAGAAGACGGTAGCATCACCATGATTGATGTTGCTAAAAGTTAATTCGGCATGGCCAGCACCTTTATGGGTGCTGGCAATAATTCTTTATGGCACTGTTCTCAGAATCACTTCAACTAAAACAACTCAAAGTTGAATACGCAGGCGTTACCAAAGCCGGTATTAAACCCCACAACCAAGATGCTTTTGCGGCATTTACACCCAGTTATAACGATCAAACTGTAAAAGGTACCGTGCTTTGCATTGCCGACGGCGTAAGCGCCAGTAAACGCGCTAGAGAGGCCGCAAACGTTAGCGTTAACGGATTTATTAACGATTATTACAGCACCCCACCTTCTTGGTCGGTTAAAAAAAGTGCCGCTCAAGTATTACTTTCGTTAAATGCTTGGCTCAATCATCAAGGACGTAACTGTTCCCCCGATGAAAGCAGTTTAGTTACAACCTTCAGCTCAATTATTCTAAAATCAACCACTGCGTATATTTTTCACATTGGTGACAGCCGTGTGTATCGCATCCGCAACCAAGAAATTGAGCAACTAACGCGCGACCATACGCATCGATATCAGAGCCGAAAGCATGTTCTTTACCGAGCAATGGGCATGGACCCCATGCTTGAGGTGGATTATTTAACGACCGATATTAAAGCAAATGATTATTTTTTGTTGACCACTGACGGTGTAAGTGGATTTTTAGACGATCAACAAATTCTAAATTTAATAAATACTCAGCATCTATCGCTGAATGCTTGTGTAGCCAACATTATTGCGCAGGCTTTAGAACAAGGCAGCGACGATAATTGCACCTGCTTATTGGTGAAGGTGAACGAAGTTCCCACCGAAACCCAAGAAGAACTGCAAAAAAAGCTGTCGGCTCTGGTAATTCCACCCGCCATGCACAAGGGCAATAAAATTGATCAATATTACATTGAAGAGATTTTGCATTCCGGCAGCAGAAGTCATGTTTATTGGGCACGGGATTTAGAAACTAAGCGACAGGTTGTGCTAAAAGCACCGTCACAGAATTTTACTGAAGATACTCTTTATCTTCAGGGATTTATGTTGGAGCGATGGATTGGCCAAAAGGTTAACCACTCTTCTGTGATGAAAATTCATAATCCGTCGCAAGAGAGTCGATTTTTATATCACGTTTGCGAGGCAATTCACGGCATCACATTACGCCAATGGATGCGAGAAAATCCCAATCCAAGTTTAGCGAAAATACGTCCAATTATTATTGAATTAGTGGAAAGTATTCGCGCCCTGCAACGGTTGAACATTATTCATCGCGATCTAAAACCCGAAAACATCATGATTGATGAGAATTATAAAGTTAAATTAATTGATTTTGGAGCGGCAAAAGTCGATAGCATTTCCGAATTAAATCAAGATATAGCCGAAGACGTTCCCGTCGGCACCGTGGGTTATGTTGCACCCGAATCATTACTGCATAACGTTAGCAACCATCAATCGGATATTTTTTCGCTGGGCGTAATTATCTATGAGTTATTAACCGGAAAATTACCTTACCAAGGCAACGAATATCAGCTAAAAGCTCGCACACGATATTCAGACTGGGAGTACATTCCATTAATTAAATGGATTCCCGATTCACCCAAATGGTTAGATTTAACCTTGCAAAAGGCATGTAATGCCAATCCAGCCAATCGCTACTGTGCAATGTCGGAAATAATTCGTGACCTTAAAAACCCCAATCAAGAATTTATCGTCCAACACCAACAACAACCATTACTGGAGAGAAATCCAATACTTTTCTGGCAAATATGCAGCGCTCTTTTTGCGATACTTGCGCTTGCAGAATGGGTTTGGATTACACAAAACACCTAGTAGTACATGCATATAAAGAAAGAATACGCTGATTAAACTCGACCCACAAATACGGTAAAAACTAATCCGCCTAGAAAATGTAAATGTGTTACGCCAACGAAAAACAGCTTGGGTGTTTCCAAGCTGTTTTTAGCAAAAACTCGAACGACATTAATACCAAGCAGACATTAATGTCGAACAAAATTAATATCGACTACACTCAATAACAATCGTAAACCGCAAGTTTAAACAACCACAATCTCAGACTTGTGTTTATCGCATTGAATTACGTGCATACATTGGCCACCCGGTAATTCAATATTCAAGTTATCTTGCGGCGCAATTTGAATCACAAGCTTCATTGCGCTGCCACACTGGCTGCATTTTGGATACTTAATACCCTGCACCCAATTTGGCCACCCCATTAACTTGTCTTGAACCTTTGGAAAACCTTTTTCGGTTAGCAACGCTGCCTGATCGACTTTTAAGTCGCAACCTAAACTCTTTAATTTGGCGGTATTTGGATAATCAACGCTCTCTTCCCAGCCGTCAATAGGCTTTTCCGGAGTAGAAAAGGTTTTTGGTAAAGACTCTACACCGGTTAAATCTTGAGTTTTCGGATCAAGCACGCGCACCAAACTGATCTCAGGGAGTTCTTTAATGTCTTCTAAACTTTTAGAACATTGATCACAACAGAATAATTGCAAAATGCCCTCGCCAAATGGTGATTTCATCTCAGCAGGAAATTGTTTTGCATTTAGCTGTACCAACAACTGCATAGGTGATTTACAGCGTTTACAGGCAGGCCAAGTTTCTTTAGCAACCAAAGCGGCTTTACCCGAAAACTTAGAAAAGAGATAACTCACCTCACTATTGCCAACTTTCGGCGCCCACATTGGTTTCTCGTAAGGCTTTAACAACATTTCGGTTTCTTGCCAAAGCTCAGATGGATCTTTGGTTTTTTTTCTAAAAATATTAAAAATATTGACCATGATAAAAAATTCCTAAATACAACTTAATGTACCCAACAGCTTCATCACAATGCTGTAAAAAACGGTTGAATATCAACAAATAAACCTGACCGTTTTCTGTAGCAACTTTTAGACAAACATACACAATGCCGCCAACACTAGGTTTATTACAGCTCTAATTGGGATAGCTCAGAAAGATTTACCTGATCCATCTTACAGCTGATAATAAAGTTATTAGCTATCAAAAAACACTTTTAAATAAATTTTAAATATTCTACTACGAAACTGTATTTATCTAAAAGGCTCACAGATTGGCAGTATGTCGCACAAAGAATTACACAAAGCCAGAAATGGCGCGGCTTGTAGAGAACCCCAGAAAGGCTTATAAAAACTATAGTGAAATTAAATCAGGCTCTGAACCATATCAGATAGCATTCTTGCACAATTTGCCAAGAAATTAATTCAATTGTGACTAATTTTTCAAACACATTTTATTTGATTATTTCAAGCATTAAGACAGGAAATAAAATCCTGCTCCACAGAATTTTTTATATTGCTCAAAAAAATAGATTTTTATAATGTAAAAATAAAAATAATTAGAAATTATGAAAGTTTAATTATATCAATTGTAATTAAGTTTCTAGTACAGCTATCTGAAGCGTAACAGTTATTTGAAGCGTAAGAGTAACGGTTAGGAACCTCTGACTAAATCCGCCATGGTTTGATCAGAGGACAAAATTGACAATACAATGCTCAATTTCTTCACCATTTCAACTACTTACCATATCTCGCCATTGCCTACACATCCTTGTGCCGCAGAAACTCTACGTTAATCAGAGTTTTCGTTAAAAACTTACAAGCTGGGAGCTTTTTTCTGCGCTCGTAATTCACTTGATGTTCGAATTACAATCACTTCAATTACCCAAACCGCGATAACACTCCCATACTCCAGCCACCGGGCCCAATGAGGTTGTTCGTATAACTCAAGAGTTCCATCCAGAATATTGAAGCCATTAACGTATGACAGTAAGATCATGAACGATGCAAACCAAGCCCATAGCGAAGGATATATTGCGGCAAAAAACAGCAACCAGACGAGATACCAAGCATTTACAACAGGCGCTAATAAAAAGAATACCGCAAAAACCCAATCACCACGAATGTCGGCTTTTTTGCCAAGCACAAAGTAAAACCAATACACAGCATACAAACAACAAAATAATAATGCGGTTATGATTTTCGTTGTGTGAATATCGAATATTTGATTAAGCAAAACAACAATCGAACCATTAAATTGCCAATTTTGCGCAAACGCAAATAAACCATACAGATCTGCGTTATTTAGATAATAAAAAGGCGCGTAAATGGCGCCAACTACGACGACAAATATAGGCCACGTAAACCACCGGCAACGAATAGCGAATAACGGTACCAGCAAAATTGCAAAGACTTTCGTACACACAGCAATCGCTAAAAATACCATGCACGCAACTTGATAATTTTTCTTTAAACATAAAAAACTGACACCCAAAAAAAACACCGCGTAAATATCGGGATGCGCTGTTAAAGAAAATTCTTTGATAATTAATGGGCTCCAGGCATAAAGAACAGCTCCCCACCTAGGTGCGACTCGCCATAACACACCAATAACGCCTAAATCGAACAATGCAGATAACAACTGCAAGCCAAAAATATCGGCGGGGAATAACCAATAACTTAAGAGAAAAATAAGTTCGGTAACTGGCCCATAAATTGTCGGAATATCGGGATAATTAATACCACCCAAAATATCTTCCATACTACTAGGTACAGAGTTATTGCCAAAAAACTCGCTGGGTGCAACACCGTAAGGCGTAGCATATTCAAAAAATACGTACCCATCCCATAAAAAACGGTAATGATCATCTTCAAAAACAGGATAAAACTGAACAGCTATTAACCGAAATATGACAGGCCAAGTAAAAACCGCAGAAACTATCAATAATGATGACGACCTTAGGATTATTTCATTGCTTTGGATAGATATCGCCGCAATAACTGAACAACTAAAGACCAATGCCATAACTGAGTAAAAAAGAGGCAAGCTGGGAAATCCTTCCGAGCCTGCGGCACTAAACAATAGATACAAGCAAACGCTGACAACAATTCCGCACACATGAATGAGATATTTTTCGGTATTTAATAGCGGATGGTGTCGAGATAAACTGAACATAGACGGTTATCAAACTTAGGCAAACGTTGATTTTATCATTACTTGACTTGTGAATTGGTACTTTCAGACTTTTTAAGCAGAATATTCGGAAGGATTTAATCCCCAAAAACACTACGTCTTGATATTCGAAATTCGTTATTTATAAAAAGCGAATAAAACTCAGATTCATCCCTCGCGGCCAGAGAATTAACCTTAAATACCCCATGATTTACGCAAAGCAACACATGTGAACTTTCATATAAGCATCACAAAGGTATACCCTGTACTGTTAAACTCAAGTGACCTGACAAAACATCCCAGCAACAGAACTAGGCTGATTTTTTAACAATTTCAATTAATTACAAAAAATCTACGGCAATATTGTATTCATACATCTACGGCTAATGAATCATTAGGCAACTCTTTGGTCTTTCTCACAGTCTTAGGCTTCTATGACATTTTGATGACTCCGAGTTTGCCCAAAATGATCAAATTCGGAATATGTTAGTGAATTGTGATAGTCAGACGATCGATGGCCTAGAAACAACACAAACTTATCGATTAGAATCTTAACCATTATTAACGCATCGAGACTTTCCAACATTTTGGGTGTGACTTGCTGTAACACATAAAGTAAGCGTTTCTGCTTTATAGCAGTGGTTTCACGGTCTCTTTGCCTAAAACAACATTCAACTAATTATAAAATCCAGATTGGAGTTCAATATGATACTAACTGTTGCCCGCAAATTTACCATGGCATTCACCGTTATAGCTGCTATGTTATTTGGTGCAGAAGCCTTCGCATCCGGATCATTTTCGTCAGCGCCTACCCCAACTGTAGATAGCCCTTACGATAAAGGTAAGCGTAATTTCAACCGTAAAGTTGCCTGTAAAAAATGTCCTCTTCCCGGTAAAAAGCTGGATCAAGAGCAAGCCAAAGCCGTTATTGAAGCTCTTTACACCAATGAAGAATTGTTAGCGAAATTGGACGAGCAACAACGCAAAGATGTTGTTTTCTACTTGGCCAAGCGTTACAAATTAGACAAGTAAGCAGTTTTTATCAGAGATCCGTACGTATAACTTCGTACAGATACAAAAAAGCCCTGAATTTCAGGGCTTTTTATTTATAGCTTCTTATTAGCTTCAATTACAGACTCTGTACAGACTCTGCTTGTACAAAGAGTGTCCACAGATTACCCATGTAATGTACAAATCCCATTTCATCTCCGTCATCATTCCCGTTCTTGATGAAGAATCCGCCATAGGCTTAGTGGTTGAAGAGCTTCTAGCCCTTAAAAATCCCGACGATTCTCTGCTCATAGACGAAATTATCGTTTGCGATAACGGCTCTGTTGATAATTCAACGCAGGTTGCTATCAATGCCGGAGCTTTTGTGGTTCACCAGCCTGAAAAAGGTTATGGCGCAGCCTGCCTAAAAGCCATGGAATACCTGAATGCGGAATCATCTATTGTATTGTTCATCGACGGCGACCATTCTTGTGTAAGCGCTCAAAGTGTTCCTCTAATCACCACGCTCATTGATCATGAGCAAGATTTGGTGATTGGCACTCGCGTTAAAGGGAAAATATCGAAAGGTGCTTTAACGCCGCCTCAGCTGTTTGGTAATCAACTGGCGACGTTTCTAATTAGACTACTCTGGAAAGCCAATATTACCGATTTAGGGCCATTTCGAGCTATTCGTAAACAATCGCTCAATACGCTAAAAATGCGCGATCGTAGTTTTGGTTGGACCGTAGAAATGCAAGTTAAGGCTATTCAGATGGGCTTTAGCATTGAAGAAATACCCGTAGATTCACTAAAACGTATTGGTAAATCTAAAATTAGCGGGACTTTATCGGGGGTTATTGGTGCGGGTAAAGGTATTCTTGGAATGATTTTTAATCTGTGGTGGGCCGAAAATATAACAAAAGATGAAATTTACATGAAACGATCGGAAAAAAGTTAACTTTTAAGATTTTTACAGGTCACACGGACAAGCAATTTTTGAACTGAAGTTATAGGAAAACATCATGCTAAATTGGCAAAAAAATAACCTAACCGTGGTATTTTCTGCATTTTTACTCGTATTAAGCAGTTTAATTCTGTCGGTGAATGTGCACGCAGCACCCACCTCAGAATTAATCGATTTTTGGGACGAGAGTGACGAAGAAAACACAAACACCATTGACCACAGCAAATGGCAAACCGTCTTAGACGCATACCTAGTGTCAAACCATCCAAGTGGTATTAATCGTTTTAATTACAAGGCAGTTTCTAAGGCCGACAAAAGCGCCTTGGAATCCTACATCAACGATCTTAAAAAGACCGACCCACGTGAATATAGCCTAGCCGAACAAAAAGCCTATTGGATTAATCTCTACAATGCGTTAACCGTTAATCTAATTTTGGACAACTATCCGGTAAAATCCATTACAAAATTAGGCGGGTTTTTCAGTTTTGGCCCTTGGGACAAAGAAATAATCACCATTGAAGGCGAAACTCTAACGCTCAACAACATCGAACACGGAATTTTGCGCCCAATTTGGAAAGATAACCGAATCCATTACGCGGTAAACTGTGCGAGCATGGGCTGCCCTAACCTATCGGCCACTGCATTTACCGCCGAAAATACCGAAGCACTTTTAGATCAATCGGCTAAAGATTACGTCAATCATACACGCGGCGTTAAAATTGAAGGCGACAAGATGCAAGTTTCAAGCATTTACGAATGGTATAAAGTAGATTTTGGTGGCACCGATGCATCTTTAATTGAACACTTAAAACTCTATGCTGAGCCACAATTACAAGAAAAGCTAAACTCTTTCTCTGGAAAAATTACTGACTCCTACGATTGGTCTTTAAACCAACCCTAATCGCTGTAATAGACAGTAAATTGTAATAAAAAAAGAAGGCTGCGGCCTTCTTTTTTAATGAATAGCTTGGTAAACAATACCAGGATTACAATTAATCATATTGTAAAGCTTATCAGCTTGAGACAATCCCTCAGACGCGCCCAAAAACAACAGCCCATTACTTGATAATTGTCGATTCAAGCGTGTCAAAATATCTTGTTTTAATTCACCCTTAAAATAAATTAAAACATTTCGACAGTAGATGATGTCGAATTTGCCCAAACTCGTAAATGAATCACTTAGATTTAAAACTTTAAACGTAACACGCTTACGAACCTTCTCAGCCAACTGCCATATCTTATCGTCTACCGGTTCAAAGTAACGCTTTAATCGCTGATTGCACAGACCGCGCTCGACTTCACTGCGATCATATTGAGCAAGTTTGCACTGTTCCAAGACTTTATTCGAAATATCCGTCGCAACGATTTCGATCTGACGTTGTGCCCACTGCGGATTTCGTGACAATACTTCTTCTGTGAGCATTGCCAGTGAATAAGGCTCTTGTCCTGTGGAGCACGCTGCCGACCAAATACGAATCTTTCCAGTCGTGTTAGCAAGACGCTCTGGCAAAAATTTGTTCTCAAAAAAATCAAATGGATAAGAGTCACGAAACCAGAATGTCTCGTTGGTGGTCATAGCGTCAATAACTTCACGCTTGAGTTTGCTGTCTGCACCGTACTCAAGCTTCTTAATTAAATCTCGGGTAGAGTTTAATTTATACTCTTCAAGTATTTTTCGAAGTCTAATACCAATTAAATAATGTTTGTTTTCTTTTAAATGAATACCGCAAATTTTCTCCAAGAACTCGCAGAAATTCGCAAGTTCTGCAGGAGAATCAAAAAGCGTATCACTGGATATGGTTTTACTATCAACGCTTTTCGATCCACTTCCGTCTTGGCCAGATAATATATTCAAATTGAGGCCCCACATACAAAGGTGGAAAACAAATTGTAGGTATTGGAAATTCGTTTTCTAAAAATTATAAGAAACTCCAAATTATTCAGAGTTTTCATCGACTCAAAATACGTCGTTAATACAAGAAATACTGAGTCATTGAAATGGTATAGAAGCTGGAAATAATATTGTCAATTTCTAACCTCTGATTAAATCATAAAAGAGATAATCAGAGGTTGTCATGGTATTTTCCAGCAAAATACTTTCAGTTATTCCTCGTCTTCAATATTAACCAGACTTTCACCGGTCATTTCCAGAACTCGACTATTAACATGTCTGGCGAGATCATCGGGGTTGAATTTTGCCAAAAAGCTGTCCGCACCGACCTTTTTCACCATTGCTTGGTTAAACACACCGCTGAGTGATGTATGTAAAACGATATGCAATTTCGAAAGTGCCGGATTAGCACGCACCTCTGCGGTAAACGTGTAACCGTCCATTTCTGGCATTTCGATATCTGAAATGACAAGAATGAGTTCCTGCTCGACATTTTTACCGGCTTCCACCAGACCTTCTAAATATTCCAGAGCCTCTCGACCATCTTTTTTGAGTGTTGTTTTGATACCCATTTGTTCAATAACACGTTGAATTTGCTTACGTGCAATGGTTGAATCATCAACAATCAAAACATGTTTCTGAACAACTCGCTCTGCAATACCGTCTTCAATAACATCGCTACTGATTTCTTCAGATAATGGATTAACTTCTGCCAAAATCTTTTCAACATCGATAATCTCGACTAACTGATTTTCGATTTCGGTGACCGCAGTAAGATAGTTTTCTCGCCCCGCACCGCGTGGTGGCGGATGGATAGACTCCCAATTGATATTAACAATGCGTTCCACCGCCGCAACCAAGAATCCTTGTGTCGAACGATTGTATTCGGTGATGATTACGAAACAATTGGTAATATCATCTAATTCCGTTCGACCAATTGCGAGATTCATATCCATAATGGAAATTGTTCCACCACGTATATGAGCCACACCTCTTACAATATGGTTACGATTAGGTATTTCGTTTAATGGCGGACACTGCAACACTTCTTTAACTTTAAAAACGTTAATTCCGTAAATTTGCTTGCCCTTTAAACGAAACAGCAGTAACTCCAGCCTGTTTTGGCCCACAAGTTGGGTTCGCTGGTTAACCGTGTCTAAAACACCTGCCATGAGAGTCCTCTCAGGTATACCAAATCTTAAATGGTTTGCCTAATTTGTTGTAAATCGTACGGCATAGAGATTGCTCGTAAGAACAAAAACTAAATTACCTATGATTTGTTGACATTTTATCGACACAAGTAGCTAAAACTTTAAATCTCAAAATGAAAAACAAACTCATAATGAGAATAGGATAAAAATGACAAAGCGTCTTGAGATGAAAGAAAAAACTTTTTTTAATGGCCTTAAAGAAAGATCTTTATTCATAAAGCCCAGAACTATTATAGCGTTGGTGTTTTTTATTGCTTTTTTACAGGCTAAACATTCATTGGCAAATGAGGAATATCAGAATTTACAAATATTAAGTCAAATAGCCTACAAGGAAATTGTGGAAAAGATTTCCAACCAACAGGATTTTGACAAAATCGTTGTTAACGTTAATGCGCCAGATAATCGACTTAAATTATCACCTTGTTCGTCAAATTTAGATGCCAAATTTCCGACGGATTTTGTCTCCAAACGTCTTACCGTACAATTAAGCTGTTCTTCGCCACAATCATGGTCAATTTATTTAATTGCCGAAATCGCGTTATATAAGAAAATTGTTGTATTTAGTGATCATCTCTCCAAAGGAAAATTAATTCAAGAAAGCGATTTAAAAATAGATTTGGTTGACATCAGTGATATCAGAGAAAGCTATTACAAAGAGATTACCCCTGTGATAGGTAAAGAATTAAAGAGAAACATCAAAAGTGGTGACATTGTTAGAGATGCCCTATTGGATATGCCGCAAGTTATCAAACGCGGACAAATTGTTAATCTGATGGCTACATCATCTGTAATCTCTGTTGAAACAACAGGTACGGCCTTATCGGATGGGCGTATTGGGGAGATTATTCGTGTAAAAAATAACCGAAGTGATCGTATTGTCTCGGGTACAGTGCAATCAAATGGCGATGTGTATATCAACCTTTAAGACTTAAAAACAATGATTAGTCTTAAAGAATCACAAAAAAAATCGTTAAGAATCATAAAGATAGACCCTATTACACAGCGAGACTCAATCAGCCAAACATAGAAACCCCAAAAATCGAGCTCGTTTAAACAAAATAGCCGCTATAACAGAAAGTTATCCAGAATAAAACTCAAGGAAACTCAGATTAACCCAGAGTTTCCCGCACACAAGGATGTGTTGCCAATTTAAAGAGCTGTAAGTGATTGAAATTGTGAAGAAATTGGAGATCACAGTTTCAATTTCTGTCATCTGACTAATTCACGGATGAGTTAGTCACATGCCCCTAAAGACCAACACTAAAAGAAAAAATTTAAAAAACCATTAAAGGTTATCAAGACTTGGCCGAAACCAAGTACATGATCAAATTATCTGGGTTAACCTCAGTAACTCATACATAAACAACGAGCAAACGATAATGGCCATTAACTCTATTGGTAACAATGCCAATCTAAACTCAAACAGCAATAACGTGCAGAGAAACAGTTCTGAGAATACTCGCTTAGAAACAAATTCTAGAGCTGAAACTGTTCAACAAGGTCGAGCGAATACCACCACAGGCCCTACTTCAGACGTTACGCTCAGCCCACAGGCTAACAGACTCTCGCAGATTGAAAACTCAATTGCTGCTACTAGCGACGTGAATCAAGAGCGTGTCGATCAAATACGGGCGGCTATTAATGAAGGTTCTTTTAATATAGATGCAGAATCCATCGCTAATCGATTATTAGAGCAAGACGACCTGTTTTAACATTTACTGAGTCACTCTTTATAGAAATATTGAGCTACTCTTGAAGCAGAAAGCAAATTATCGAAATATACCGTTACTCAGTAAATCCAATTAAGTTCGATGTATTAATCGACTAAAATCCAGACCGCGTTATAGATGGTATTTAACTTTGTATACGCAGTCTTTAACGTCATTAGTCTATTGCTCTCTGGGTTAACAAATACACAATAGATATCGCTAATAACGTTCGTTACTTAAGCGCCGTATTTAAATTGTATTCTGTTTTTGAATATCGATTATTTGCGCAATATTTATGATACCTATTGCCGTATGTATCTAAATAACTTCCTAAATCTACCGTGTAAACTATTCAAAATATTCCAAAAAATTTTCATTTCAATAATGAATATCCCATCTACTTCGAATAATTGTACTTTGTTTGAACGATTTTCGTTAAAAATTTAATTTTGTACGTTGGTTAGTTATATTTCTCGCGATTTTCTATTTCTAATTAGCCTTGGCAACCTATTTGCAAAGTAACGTTTTAAACACGAAAACGGCAAATTTTCGACTATTCTTTTGTTATTGTAAGTCAACGTTACAGCGTTTATTTAACGGAGCTCAGTATGAATCTGGTTGGCACTTTAGAAATTAACTATGAACAATTAAAACAACATATCTTAGAAGAGTTAAACAGTGCCTTAAATTTGGCGAGATTATTAGACGCTGAAAATCAATTGTTGACCGATAGAGATCAAAAAATTATAGAAGAGCTCAACACCGTTGTAGAGCAAAAACAAATATTCATCAATCAACTCGAAAACAACGCCAAAATACGCGACCAATGGATTCTAGAAAATAGAGATAAAATACCGTCTCAATCTGCACATCATGATCAGACACTAAGCCGAGCCAAAAGTGAGAAAATCTGGGATAGTATTTTGGCAGAACACGCCGATTTAACTAGCCTCTGGCAGAAGGTGGAGCAACATATTCTTGTCTGTAGACGACTTAATTTAATTAATGGACGATTAATTGGTTATAGAAAACAGCGTGCTCGTCGCGTTGAAGAAATGTTGTTTGGAAAATCATCGACCCCTACCGCCTACACCGCCCAGGGAAAATCAGTTCACAACCACACATCGCAAAACCTAATAAGAGCGTAAATCAGTATTTATTAATAGAAGTACTTGAGGTTATAATCCAGCGAACGTCTCCCCATAGTTCAACAGGACAGAACGAGGGCCTCCTAAGCCCTAGATCCAGGTTCGAGCCCTGGTGGGGAGGCCAGTTTACCCTACATTTGAATTATTTCGCGCCAATGAACCTCCTACTCCTTCACCCCGCTGATTACATCTCTGAAGATTGCGTTGAAATTTACGATTATCGCTTTCAGCATTTAATGACTATTCACAAGGTGACTAAAAATCAGACGATAAAAGTAGGTCTAATTAATCAAAAAGTGGGCACTGGTGAAGTTTGTGAGATTTATAACGACAAAATTCGGTTAAAAATTACCTTAATAGAAAATAGTCCCAACGAAACACCTTTGAATTTAGTATTGGCGCTCCCTAGGCCCAAAATGCTCAACCGAATTTTACAAACCGTTGCGACTGTGGGTATAAAAAATTTAGTATTGGTCAACTCCTACAAAGTGGAAAAAAGCTATTGGCAAAGCCCACACTTATCGGATGAAAATATTCAGCAACAGTTGGTTTTGGGGCTAGAGCAAGGTAAAGATACTATCTTGCCAAAAGTTTATCTTAAAAAAAGATTTAAACCTTTTATAGAAGATGAATTTAATACAATGAATGAAGGTAGACAAACCTTTGTTGCACACCCAAATACACAAAAAGCTTGTCCACAGAACGTAACAGAACCAATTACTCTTGTTGTTGGCCCCGAGGGCGGATTTATTGATTACGAGATACAACTACTTAACAAAATGGGTTGTCAATCTATTAATTTGGGCACCCGCATTTTAAAAGTAGAACAAGCCATTCCTGCATTGGTTTATCGAATATTTAGTAACTCCACGCTGGGAATTTAATAAAAACAGCGTATTCGTGGCAAACAATAAAAAGCCGTGAATAATCTGATAAATGAGTAATTTTTATGTCATTTAAAATGGCATCTTGTATTTTCATTTCAATTATTATTAGTATTTCAGCAATTGCTTACGGCCAAACTTTAGAACAATCTAATACCCAAAACTCACCTATTAGCAACCACCATAGTTCACCCAAAGAACTATCATTGGTGTATCAAACGCTTCCAATTTTACTTCAAGAATCCTCTATAACCACCAACTTTCAAGGTTTAAATAATAGCGACATTACGCGGTTTATCTTCGACACCAAAAACGTTGCAGACTCAGTAAGCATTCATAATTCTTCCGATTTATTTTATCGATTTGGCTTAGAACAAGCAAAAGACAACAAGAATACTCTGTTAACCTTAATGCAGCGTTACAAAAATAAATACAGCATAAACTCTCAAAGCCTTGAAGAACTTAACCACTTTTTGCCAAATTACGCATCTCTTGCTGCTATTGAGTTAGAAAACTTAAATCAACAAAGAACGGTTTTTTACGGATCTATCAGCACCCTACTTCAGCTCCAGTCCGAAAATGGCACTGAATTTAAAGACGAAAAAACGTTTAATAATATAAATGTGCTAAACGCTGCATATTACAAAAGCATTCAACTATTACTACAGCATTTAAAAAGCAATGCTATTAAAAATCCAACCACTCACACTGCCGAACTCTATTCTTCATTAGAGCAGATGGAAATTATCAATCAAAAGCTGTTATTAAATTCAATTTTAAGTGAAGCTTTTTTGTTAAGAAAACTCACCGTTTTTGATCAATTCCGAATCCATCAAATTCAGGAACATATTACGCATCTAAAAAATGGTATTGCTCAACTAAATACTATCGATGATTCTTTGTCGCTCAAATCGGTAAATCGACTAGATCAAGACTCGCTAGCATCCTATACAGAAGTCACTCGGTTATACGATGCAGTTATGAGTCAAATATTATCAAAAGAGCCTGTCTCATATGGCTCTAACTACCCTTCATTCACAGAGTGGATTGTTATTACTCAGAATATAATTCAGACGGAAACGCAACTGTTGTCGCTGTCACCAGAAAATTATTGGATACCAGAAGTAGATGTAAAAACAACAAGTAATGATTTAGACACTTCAATTACTTCAGAAAAATCCACACCTTTAGACGCGCAACCCACCGACATCAACACTGCAACGACACTAATTGATGTTAACGAACGCCAGCCAAATATTAATAACCACTCAGTGTTGGTTGAAAATATTTCAACAGACGTTTCTAACAATGCTCCATCAAGAATTTGGTTTATTATTCTTGCGGTAACATCTTTTGTTTTTGTAAGCTTATTCGCTTTTATTTTTATAAAATTAATTAAAACACGTTCAAAAATAGATACTATCGACAAGTACATAAAAGACCTGTTTACCAACCTTACCTCGTCTGATAATTATAATACTTTGCGTAAACCCTTAAATTACACTGACGTCTTTGAATCTATTAACAACACCTTGGCGTTAAATAATGAGAAAACCCATCAACAATTTAACGAGTTTCGTCAAAATCTATCATCAAATGAGAACAAAATAACAGATCTTGAACCGATACTAGACTCGGCGATTAAACAACTTAATTCCACTGAAGTTTTGTTAAAAGGTCTTAAAGAACAAACTCATAAAAATCCATTCGAGCTCCTAGAGCAATTGCCCGATCAGTTATTAACGATGGCAAACACAACAAAAGAACAAATATTTACCTCTTTGAGCTCATTGCAAGAAAAGTTACACGACTCTGACGACACGAAAAATACAGACCATCAATCCATGTTCGAAGGTATTTACGAATTAACCGAACAAATTAATTTAGTTGCCTTAAACGCCGCAATTGAAGCTGCCAGGGCTGGTGATGAAGGTCGTGGTTTTGCGGTAGTCGCTGACGAGGTCAGATCTTTAGCAAATAAAAGCCGAGAAACTGTTGAAGAAATCGACGCAACACTTGAGAACTTAATTAATCAAAGATCAACAGAAACCCATGGAGTTGCAGAAATCCATGTCAATGACGTAACAAAAAACATTGAGCTAATTGCCAATGAATTCACCGAAAATTTAGCTCACAAACTGAATGTGTATTTGGAATCCATTCTCAACGCTGACCATACTGTTATAAATAGCACCGACTTCTCTTCCGTCGAGGCGACCATAAACCGTTGTAATTCAATGCTCAATTTAATTAACAATGAACTAAAGAGCATTAAGCACGATTTAGTTCATTATTTAACTGTTTTAGAAAACAACTAATCTCTATCAACACAACTTAATTTGCATAATTTACACGTAAAAAAACCCGGATATACCGGGTTTTAAAGACAACGGTTAAAATCAAAAAAGCTCTAAAGCAGAGAAATTAAATAACACCTCTGCGTTCTTGATCCAATTCTATGGAATCAAACAAGGCTTGGAAATTACCCTCGCCAAAGCCTTTATTTCCTTTACGTTCAATAAACTCAAAGAATATTGGTCCAATGCTGTTTTTGGTGAAAATTTGCAGTAACAAACCACCGCCTTGTGATTCACCACCATCAATTAATATTTTTTCTTTATGCAATGCGGCAACGTCTTCACCGTGACCTGGTAAACGTTCATCGATTTGTTCGTAATATGTATCTAATGTATCTTGAAATGGAATTCCGTTAAATTTAAGTGTTGTAACGGTGTCGAAAATATCATCCGTTAATAGTGCTATATGTTGAATGCCTTCACCATTGTACTCGTCTAAATATTCTGCAATTTGCGACTTGTCGTCCTTTGATTCATTCAGAGGAATAACCACTCGACCATTAGGACTGGAAACCACTTCGCTGATAAGACCGGTCTTTTTACCGTTAATATCGAATTTACGGATTCGACTAAAACCAAAAATGGTCTCGTAAAAATGGATCATTCTAGCCACGCCACCAATGTGTAAATTGTGTGTTAGATGATCAACGCGGCTTAAACTGCAATTTGAAAATTGATCTCGACTTTTTACATATCCGTATTGAGCAAATAATTTTGCTTCATGTTCATCATCAACAAGGTAAATAAGCGCAGCGCCCACACCTTTGATGGCAGGAATGCCCAAGTCTGCGTTTTCGACCGGTTCTGCACCTAACGAAACCGCTAGCTCAAACGCTTGCTGAGAATTTGCAACTTTAAATCCCATTGCGCTTGCGCCACGCACATGTTTTGCGCGAAAGACTGCTGCGCTACCGCCGCTTGTAGGATTAGAAATGAAATTAATATCAGAAATGTTGTAAAAAGTTTGATCAGCGCTCTGATGAGCACTAAAACCCATTTGCTTAAACAGGTCATCGAGTAATTTTGGATTAGGGCCAGAAAATTCTATGAATGAAATATCTGTTACTTCAACGTACTTACTCTGCTGATTCATTAACTATAATCCTTTATAAATAACTCGATTGAATGTTTATTAAGATCAGTCATTAAAAGACTAGATAACTTATTTGAGCAAATTTTACTTGTTTGGTAGTTATTACGCCTGACCATACTCAGATTTGTAACGGCCGTAAAAACTGTCGGCTGTGTGTTCTGGTCATGCTTAAAAACCATAATTTTGAATGCTTTTATAAACAAAATTGTGTTATTTGAGCTTATGTATATTCTTATAGAATAACTTGCTCATTCTGGTTTTAATATAGATCTAAGCTATGTCACAAATCATTGTAAAAAAATGTGATCTGTTTAACGCTTTATAAGGAATCCATTAAACACATTTTTGTATTCAATAGCGAGTGATATTCAAACAAAAACCATTCAGACAAGTTAAGTATTGTTAAGGGCGATGAACTGAAGAGTCAGCACAGCAATCCATTAACCAACGTCTCTACTCCGCGGGCAAAAAAGGGTCTAGGCGCCGAAAAACGCAGCAATTATTTTAAAAGCCTATTTGAAAACTGTCGATTTTATTGCTTGCCATTCATCTTTAAGTAAAGTGTACACAACTAGATCGTGATAACGACCGTTTAAAAACTCACCGTCTCTGTTAATTCCATCATTAACCATCATCAATTTGGTGGGAATTCTGCGACTTGCGACATTTTTAATCGCCGCAGAAATACACACCTTATTGACCTGCAAAGTCTCAAAGGCAAAATTCACCATGGTTTTGGTGCATTCCGTGGCTATGCCTTTGCCACAGGCAGATTTAGCCAACCAATAACCTAGAGTAATGGAGTGGTTAAGATTGTCGTACGGATGAAAGCCACAAACTCCGCACAGCTCATTGTCAAAGAAGACACCACAAATTGGCCCTAGTCCACGCTCCATTTGTAGCTGTGCGATGCGAATAAACTCTAAAGAATGCTCAATGTGCGTGTTGCCATCGACCCATGGTAACCAAACTCTAAGGTGCTCCCGGTTATGATCAACCAATGCAAACAAAGACTCTGCGTCACATTCGTGCAAGTTTTTGAGATAGAGTCGCTTATTAATCGCTATATGAAGATTTCGCATTCGTACTCACGTTATTTTGCTGTAACATCCCGATTTTGCCGCGTATCGCAGCAATGAATATTAGCGTTTGTTTAGATAGTGTAGACCATCAATTAGAACAAATGCACAAAACGTAAATACAAACAGACAAAAAAGAACAAGTAAGAGAAGTAATAATGAACATCACCAACAACAAAGTTGTGCAATTTAACTACAAGGTTTTTGAGGGCGAAACCGAACTAGAATCTACCCATTCTGGTGAGCCAGTTTTGTATCTTCATGGCCATAGCAACATGCTAGAAGCGCTAGAAAAAGAGTTAGAAGGCAAGACAACCGGCGATAACTTCAAAGTAACCCTAGACCCTAAAGATGCCTACGGCGAAATTACCGAAACCGAACCACGTCGAGTACCGCGTAAACACATCATTACCAAAGGCAAACTAACTCCTGGAATGATTGTTGACGTTAACACCACCGACGGCCCGGTTGCCGCCCGCGTAGTTAAAGTTGGCCTTAAAAACGTAGACTTAGACACCAACCACCCCTACGCTGGTAAAACCCTAACGTTTGAAGTTGACGTAGTAGACGTTCGCGATGCGACCGAAGATGAAATCAGCCACGGTCATGCTCACGGGGTTGGCGGGCATCATCACCACTAAGAATAGTCACGGGCAATGGCGGATATTGGTTTGCAGTTGCCTACAAAAAACTCTGGTTAAGCCAGAGTTTTTTTATTCTTCGTAAGAAATTTTAATCCTGTATAAACATCACTGGATCTATCTAACATCACTAGACATTAGGTAACAACTTGTTTGTCGTTAATAAAGTGCTGTCATAAAACACTTCTGATCTTTTTTATAGACTTTACAAACCTCTATTAAATCGCCTTCTTTTTTCCCTGCAAGAATTTGAGTTAAACCGGTTTCAGACAGTTCTTTTGCCGACTGTTTGTTGATAGAAAGAATTTTATCACCCACTTTCAGATTCTTTTCAAATGAAGTATCAACACCCGACACCAATATTTCAGAGAAATTATCACCAATGAACATAACCGTGAACGGTAGAAACGCATTACTTATGGATGACTCAAATGAGGTTTCATCAGGAATAAGGTATAAAACGTTATTAGCTAAGTCATATATGTTACGGAATTTTGCTAAAAATGCAGCGCCAAAAATTCCATACTCACGTAATTGATTGGAATTATCTTTAATATATTCGTCTTTGAATTTAAAAAAAGATGCATTTACGTTATCGATCGAGGAGTCATCAAAGCTTATTTTATTTACTGTACGGTAAATTATAGATTGAATTTTGCTACTTTCACTACGGTTATAAACTTTATGTGTTTCTTTTTCTACGGAGAGATTATCAAACGTTGCTGGTAGAATTAATCCGGCAGAATCACTTGAATCAATTTTAAATAAATAAGGTTGCGGTGTATCACCTTCATTTAATTGCAGTTGCAATTTGGTAAACATTACGCCGTTATCTATTATCAAAGGTACAGTAATTACATTATCGTGCTGCTTCAACAATGGTGTTAAATCAGTATTTTTTGGATGCAATGTAAAAACATTATTTTTTCTGTCAACATCAATAATAAAGCCCGACAGTAGAATATTACCTATAAACCCATCAATTGGATAATCCTTAACCACTTCTTTTTTAATAAATTCATTAACATGCACTCTAAATAGATTAACATTGGCAAAAGAAACTCCACCAATATTTAACGTTTTGCCTTTTGTGATCACGAATTTTAAAAACTTATCGACTCTAGGAATTAAACCGATCGCACTTATATAGTTAATAGATTGCCAACTGATATTCTTGGTTCTTTTATTGGCCACCAATATAGTTTCATATCCAGACGTTGAAAATAAAAATCTTAGGTTTTTATTGTCGTCAATTTCGATGGGAATTATGGCAAGATTTTTCTCAATAGGTAAAATTGGCAATGTAGTTTCTTGTATATTTGAAACTTCAACTACCCAAGGCTCCGGGATTTTATTTGCGGCACATACAAATGATAAACAACTAAAGAGACCGAATACTAGAACAGCCTTTTTCGAAAACATAAAAATCCTACACCTATTCACACTAAATAATTACTTGGACTAAAACATCACGTAAAATAGACATAATTCACGTTTATATGTCGTAACATACCTAACATTAAAGTAATTATTTGTATAAGTGAAAGATAATCTAAATCTTTACAAAAGAACTGAACAATAAATCAGCAAATTAATGCTTTAGTTTACCTTCGAATAAATCGCTATTCATCAAATTCATAGAGAAAGCCTCTTATCATTAAAACCCTGCAAATTTAGTTACTGGGTTTTGGAAATGGCTTTTTAAATGAAAATGCTGAATATGTTGGACCACAACTCTGTAATAAAGCTAATCGAAGTTTGGCTTCGTCTAAAGATGGTTTTCGTCCTGCTTCAATCCACCAGAGCACCATGTAAAATTCAATTTTCTCAAACCATTCTTTACGTCGACGCATCATTGCAACATGGTCTGAATTTTTGTACGTAAAAGCGAACAATGATTCCACATCTGACCAAACTGACATATTAATAGCAATATTTGGATCGTCAAATACCTGAACATCTAAAGCATCATTGCCCTCGCCTTTAAACCGCCAGATAAATCCCGGTTGCGACTCCGCAATTGCATTAACATGATCTAAATTGTTTACAAAATCTGAATTGACAGGATGATTTTGCGGTAATCGAAACTTGGCGATATTTACTTGAGCTAATTCGTAATCCATATTTAATTTTAAACCGTGATATTAAAGTTTAGAGATACAATAATACTGAAACAGATTACGAAATCATCTAATTAAATGAAACTTTTGCTGATAGTTTTTGAATTCAGATAAAAAATAATGAGATATTTAAGGATATATAAATACTTACCGAATACTGCTCAGCGTTAGAATCAAGGTCATCACCAGCTAAATGTTAAGAATTATTTTTAACGGCAAAATAATAACTCAGTTAGTTAACAACAAAGATGCTCATTACTACCTAATTGTCTACATTCAGCAAATAGAGAATAAAAAATTCTAATACCGACAACTTGCAACCCTACGGAATTGCTGCGGGTGGTGGATTTAGCACCGAAAGCATAGGTATGGTTAAAGTAATAATACCTGCCAGTACTGAACTGCGGAAATGCACCTCTGAATTTCACTCAATCGACTATTCTGCTTTTTATTTTTGATGACTTTATTAATAGCAAGCACGAGCGGAACACCAAACGCTAGTAATACTAATCACAACATAATCTCACCTTGAACTGTTTAGAGCTTATTCTATAAGACTATCAAATCTAAAATATTTGGTTCACATTCTTCGCGAACAGTATTATCGAATCTAAAATTGATTGGTTATTTGAAAAGTTGGCAGCGTTATTTTATTACGAATTACCGCAAGCTGCTCTTTACGTTAATACTTAGATTAAGCAAAAAAGCCGCGATTTTCATCGCGGCTTTTAGGTTAATTATTTAACGTTAACTTTAAATAATTAGAGCAACAAACGTCTTACGTCTGACATTACACTGACTAGGTAAGTAAAGAATCGACCACAGTCGGCACCGTTAATTACTCGGTGATCGTAACTTAAGCACAGTGGCAGCATGTTACGTGGGACAAATTCTTTGCCGTTCCAGATGGGTTTCATTTGTGCTTTTGAAACGCCTAAGATGGCAACCTCTGGCGCATTAACGATTGGTGTAAAGCCGTTGCCGCCCATGGCACCAAGGCTAGAGATGGTAAAACAACCACCTTGCATGTCGCTTGGCGAGAGTTTGCCGTCACGAGCTTTTTTGATCAACGCGTTGGCTTCGTCGGCCAGTTCCCAAAGACCTTTTTTATCAACGTCTTTAATTACCGGTACCAAAAGACCAACTGGGGTATCAGCGGCAATACCAATGTTTACGTATTTTTTGTAAACAACCGATTCGCCATCGTTACCCAAAGAGCAGTTGAATTTTTTCTCTTCTTTTAGCGCTGCCGCACAAGCTTTTAACAAAAACGGTAAAGGCGTTAATTTAACACCGCGTTTTTCTGCTTCTGCCTTAAGATCTTTACGGAAGGCTTCCAGGTCGGTGATATCCGCATCGTCAAACTGAGTAACCGCAGGAATATGCAACCAGTTGCGGTGCATGTTCATGGCCGTAAGTTTTTGGATTTTGGTCATCGCCACGGTTTCAACTTCACCAAATTTGCTGAAGTCGTGTTGTGGCATTGGCGGAATACCGGCACCGTCGGTAACCTTAGCTGCCGAAGTACTACCACCGGCTTTCGCGGTTTTAATCACGTTTTTAACGTAATTATCGACGTCTTCTTTAAGAATACGTCCGCGTGGACCACTGGCTTTTACTTCACTTAAATCAACGCCTAAATCACGGGCGAGAGTACGTACCGCTGGGCCTGCGTAAACTTCGGTAGATTTGCTGAAGAGTTCGTTTTTAACACCCGCGTGTTCTGGCGCCGGATCTACTTTTTTCGCCGCAGGTACAGCTGGTGCCGCTTCTGCTTTGGGTGCACTTACTGGTGCTGGAGCCGCAGCCGGTGCAGTGCCTTCCAGTTCAACAACAACATCGCCAGAGCTGATTTTGTCGCCAACTTTAATTTTAACGGCTGTCACTTTACCGCTGGCATTGGCCGGTACTTCAACAGTAGCTTTGTCGGTTTCTAAAACCGCCAGATCATCACCCTCTTTAATGACATCACCAACTGCCACTAAAATTTCGATAACTTCTGCATCTTCGGCGCCATCTGGCACGGTAGAATTTAACGCAACAGGCTCACCACTTGGAGCAGGTGCTGCTTCTGGTGCTGGGTTTGCCGCTGGAGCAACAGGTGCTGGTGCAGATTCCGTAGCTGCAGGCGCGGCACCACCGCTCACTTCTAACTCAGCAACAACCGCGTCAGAAGAAATCTTATCGCCAACACTGATAACTACTTTGGTTACTTTACCAGCGCTGGTTGCAGGTACATCAACGGTGGCTTTATCGGTTTCTAACACGGCAACGGTATCGCCTTCGGCAATAACATCGCCTACAGCAATAGAAACCTCGATAACTTCAGCGTCTTCAACACCTTCTGGTACAACGGTGGTTCCGGCTTGAGTAGCTGCAGCAGCCACCGGCGCAAACGCTGCTTCTGCTTTAGGCGCCGCAGGAGCGGGTTCTTCTGCCTTTGCTTCAGCAACAGGAGCGGCAGCGGTTTCGGCACCAGTTTCTAAAGTGCCAATTTCATCGCCTTCGCTAACTTTATCGCCAACTTTTAATTTCAGTTCTGTAATTTTACCAGCCGCAGGACATGGCACTTCGACGGTTGCTTTATCGGTTTCGATTACAATCAGAGACTGCTCTTCTTCTACGGTGTCACCGACAGCAACGCAAATCTCAATGACTTCTACACCCTCTGCGCCGCCAATATCTGGAACAGTGATTTTTTGAGTAGACACTGTATCTCCTTAAATTTTGTCGCTAATTTTTGGTCGTTACGCCCCGTTCACTTGTGGTTTACGGGGCAGTCTTGGCGTTTAGCACGTCATTGGGTTTTGTTTTTCTGGATCGATACCAAAGTCTTTAATCGCTTTAGTTACGTCCTCTGGTTTTACTTTGCCTTCTTTAGCAAGTGCGCTTAGTGCGGCTACAACCACAAAACCACGGTCTACTTCAAAGAAGCGACGCAACTTAGTGCGGGTATCACTGCGACCAAAACCGTCGGTGCCCAATACGGTGTATTCACGCGGAATATAAGGACGAAGCTGTTCGGCGTAGGCTTTGATGTAATCGGTTGCGGCGATAACAGGGCCCTTGGTACCGGCAAGTTTTTCGGTAACGTAGGCAATTTTCTTGTCGTCTTCTGGGTGCAACAGATTCCAACGATTGATCGCCTGACCTTCACGAGCAAGCTCGTTAACGCTGGTTAAGCTCCAAACATCGGCATCAACATCGTAGTCATTGCGAAGAATTTCAGCGGCTGCTTCAACTTCACGCAAAATTGTACCGCCACCTAATAGCTGCACCTTTTTGCTGGACTTTTTCTTACCTTCTTTAAGCAGATACATACCTTTAATAATGTCTGCTTCAACGCCCGGTGGCATTTCGGGATGAACGTAGTTTTCGTTCATGGCGGTCACGTAGTAGAAGCAGTTTTCTTGGTCTTCGTACATACGCTTGATACCGTCTTGAATGATCACAGCCAATTCAAACGCATAACAAGGATCGTAGCTCTTACAGTTAGGAATGGTGTTCGCCAAGATTAAGCTGTGACCATCTTCGTGCTGCAAACCTTCACCGTTTAGTGTGGTTCGACCAGCAGTAGCACCAATTAAGAAACCGCGCGCCTGAATATCACCGGCCAACCAAGCCAGGTCACCAATACGCTGGAAACCAAACATCGAGTAAAAGATGTAAAACGGAATCATTGGGAAGGCGTTGTTGGTGTAAGACGTTGCCAAAGCAATCCAAGCGGACATTGCACCGGCTTCGTTAATACCTTCTTCTAAAATTTGGCCTTTTTTATCTTCTTTGTAGTACATGATTTGGCCGGAATCGTGCGGCGTATACTTTTGACCGGCAGAAGAATAAATACCGAGCTGACGGAACATACCTTCCATACCAAAGGTACGTGCCTCGTCTGGAACAATTGGCACCACTCGGCCACCAATGTTTTTGTCTTTAACCAAGGTAGAAAGCACACGAACAAAGGCCATGGTTGAAGACACTTCACGCTCACCGGTACCGGCAAGTTGCGCTTTAAAGTCATCTAACTTTGGAGCAGTCAGTACTGGGAACTCAACACGACGCGATGGAATTGGCCCTTTAAGCTCCTTGCGGCGCTTATTCATGTATTGCATTTCTGGGCTGTCTGGAGACGGACGGTAATACGGAACAGTCTCTAGTTGCTCATCGGTTAATGGAATTCCAAAGCGATCGCGGAAGCGTTTAAGATCGTCTTTACCCAGTTTTTTAACCGAGTGAGTTTCGTTGATTGCTTCACCCGAAGCACCCATACCATAACCTTTAACGGTTTGCGCAAGAATGACGGTAGGTTGGCCCTTATGAGCAACAGCTTCAGCATAAGCCGCATAAACTTTGAACGGATCGTGACCACCACGGTTTAAATACATAATGTCTTCATCAGAAAGGTCTTTAACCATTTCGAGAAGCTCAGGGTATTTGCCGAAGAAATGCTCACGGGTATAAGCGCCACCGTTAGCCTTGCAGTTTTGCAACTCGCCATCGACGACCTCGTCCATACGTTTTTGCAGTAAGCCTTTTTCGTCTTTCTCTAACAATGGGTCCCACAAACGGCCCCAAAGCACTTTAATAACGTTCCAGCCAGCACCGCGGAAAACGCCTTCTAACTCTTGAATAATTTTACCGTTACCACGAACTGGGCCATCCAACCGTTGCAGGTTACAGTTCACCACAAAAATTAGGTTTTCTAGACCTTCTCGACCAGCCAAAGAAATGGCACCTAGAGTTTCTGGCTCATCACACTCGCCATCACCCAAAAAAGCCCACACTTTACGGTCTGCACGTTTAACTTGTTCACGGGCCGAAAGATAGCGCATCACATGCGCTTGATAGATAGCATTGATTGGACCTAAGCCCATCGAGACCGTTGGGAACTGCCAGTAATCTGGCATCAACCAAGGATGCGGATAAGACGAAAGACCCTTACCGTCTACTTCGCGGCGGAAATTATCAAGGTGCTCTTCATCAAAACGGCCTTCCAAATACGAACGCGCGTACATGCCCGGTGCCGCGTGCCCTTGGAAGTAAATGAGATCACCCAAGTGATCACCGTCGTTACCGCGGAAGAAGTAGTTAAAACCTACATCGTATAAGGTCGCGGCCGATTGGAAGGTCGCAATATGGCCACCCAAACCTTCGTTGTTATCGTTTGCACGCATCACCATTGCCATAGCGTTCCAACGGATTAACGAACGAATACGGCGCTCCATAAACATGTCGCCGGGCATACGTCGTTCTTTGTGAGTTGGAATGGTATTGCGGTATGGAGTGGTGATTGCGGGAGGTAAATCTACACCGGCAGCGCTAGCGCGTTTTTCTAACTCTCGCAGCAACTCAGCGGCGCGCTCTGGACCAGCATGGCGAATTACCGAGTGAAGTGCATCGACCCATTCGCGGGTTTCCAGAGAATCGATATCCTCTTGCATCTATTATCTCCTTGATTATTAGCCTACCTGCGTTAACAGATAAGTTCTTTTATTAACGGAATTTACTTGGCCTTGTTGGAGTATTTGCCATTGTGTGCGCTGTATTTACGACCCATGAGCGCTTGTGTTGGGTCGTTTTTTATTCGAGCAGCCATTGACAACAGCAAACCGGCTACTCACTACGAACGAAACTTCTTTAATTACGGCCCTAGAACCCTTAACAAGTTCAGCTTTTGTCAGAGAAAATCAAAGCTTGAGCCCACAGAATACAACAATTGTTTTATTTTGTAGTAATACTACATAAAGATAAAGATTTTGCGATGAAACAGCAAGTTTTTATAAACTTAGTTTTAATACTTTTTGACGTTATACCGACTTTGGCGGCATTCAACTGACACAAAACCGTCATATATAGAGACGCCTTCAGTAATTTAGCGCCAAAAACCTCATAAATAATAAGATGTAATAAAGCGTTGTAGATTTACTACATATCTTAAATAACGCCACTCAATTAGGTTTTTTGTAGTTAAGAACCAAGAAAACCAACGTTTCTTGTAGTTTTACTACAAGAAATTGTGAATAAAACCACCCAAAACGCTCAAAACCGAACATTTAATGTACAAATACAGTGAATTTAAGCCATGCGTTGTAGCCGATCAGTTTTTAGGCGGTTTATAGATCACTCTTTTCTTAATAAAAGCCCCTACTAATCCATAGACACAAAGTGACACTTTTACCAGTACAAATCGGTAATTAGGATTAAATTTTGGTTCTTTTGACGAATTGACCGGACTCAGCTGTTTGTTAAAGTGTGGCAACACGATGAGTCATGTATTAACCATGGTAATTACAAAATGGATTGCTCAATCAACCTTATACGGCCGCTTATAAACCGCCCTCTTACATTGCTGACAATCGCAACCGGCTTAATTTTTTTAATGGTTTCTATGTTTGCCAGCGCCCATGGCGTAGACGACTCGACTCGACGCTTTTTAACCGAAAATACCGGTGTGCAATTTGTACCTTTTTTATACATAGGTGCAAAACACATGTTTACCGGCTACGACCATCTCTTATTTTTGGTGGGTTTGATTTTTTTCTTATACAACAACAAAGATGTATTGATTTACGTAACCACCTTTACCTTGGGCCACAGTCTTACCCTATTGGCCGGAGTTGCATTTGATTTAAGCGTAAACGCCTATTTAATTGATGCCATTATTGGTTTATCGGTATTTTATAAAGGTTTTGATAACCTTGGCGGTTTTAAAAAATTATTGGGCTTTCAACCCAACACCAAAATTGCCGTTTTTATTTTTGGTTTATTTCACGGTTTTGGTTTGGCCACCAAATTACAAGAATTTCAATTACCCGCAGACAGCCTGCTACCCAATTTAATTGCCTTTAATATTGGCGTAGAACTTGGTCAATTTAGCGCGTTAATCTTTATTGTATTACTGCTGAATTTTTTACGAAGAATGCCCGCCTACCAAGGTGTAACCGTAACCACAAACAGCGCTTTAATGTCTGCAGGGCTTATTTTAATGGCCTACCAAATGACCGGATTTTTTGTTGCTTAGCAACAATTTCAAACCGCGCTGAATACCCAATAAACCGCCAAATTTAATGTATTGATTATGACCAACAATAACAACCTACAAACGCCCGAATTAGTTTCAAGCACTGCATTAATAAAATCTGTAATTGGCGCTGCTCTGTTTGCCGCCGTAATTACAACTCTTGTGGTATTGCCCGCCGAATACAATATCGACCCAACGGGTGTTGGCCATAAACTGGGTTTAACGGTTTTATCAAGCGACGGCAGTCAATCAGAGGTTGCTGACAAATTAAATGCCGATGAATTAAATGCCGAAGAAAAAGAGACAAATACACCCGGAAAAAAACTGGTTGAAATAGTCGTGCCAGCCAAAAGCGGTATTGAGTACAAATTTAAAATGACTCAATTTGAAAAACTCAACTACCAATGGCAAACCAACGGCCTACCCCTGTATTTTGACCTGCACGGCGAACCTGAAGGCAACACCACCGGCTATTTTGAAAGCTACACCATCGCCACAGCAGACACCATGAAAGGCAGCTTTACCGCACCCTTTACCGGCTCTCACGGCTGGTATTGGAAAAACGAAAGTACCCAACCAATTTCAATACAACTGCTGGTGCAAGGGCAATTTAAAGTTATGGGGTTGAATCCGTAAAAGCTTGGAAAATTACTTGAATCAACAAAAAAGCCCAGCTTGAATAGTTGGGCTTTTGAATAGTTTATTATTAATCTATAAAAACTTTTCTTTATTGGCTTTTCATTTTGATTAATCAAGACTACTAAATTAATTTAGTCTTGATCTCTTCACACCAGAGACAGGCATTTTCTATGTATGCATGGTCTTCAGGGTAAGTATTTTCAAAAACCTTTTTAGCTTTTTTAATTAACAAATAAGCTCTCTGGTAGCTTTCCAGCTCGTATAGCAATACCGCTAAGTTGTAATAACAAATTCCTGTTTTGAGATGATTTTCACCTAAGTTTTGCAAATCTAATGAGAGAGCTTTTTCATAAAGCTCCTTCGCCTTACTTAAATAACCCAAACTTTTAAACGCCAACCCTAAATTAGAATAATAAATAGCTATTGCTGGGTAGTCTTCACCGAAATTTTTCTTGATAGAAATCAGCGCCTTTTCAAATAAAGCTTTCGCCCCTTCAAAATCACCTAGGTCCTGCAATACAGTTCCTAAATTAGAATAACAAATAGAATTTATTGGGTGACCATCACCATAAACTTTTTCAGCTAAAACCATTGAACTTCTAAGTAAAGTTTTCGCCCCTTGTAAATCACCAAGATCTTTAAGCACCAGCCCTAAATTAGAACTACGAACGATAGTTACGGGATGCTGATCTTCAAAGATTTTTCTAGCTGAAGACATCGCTTTTTCGAGTAATACTTTCGCCCTTTCTAAATCTCCAACCTCTTGAAGCAATACTCCTAGATTAGAATAACCAATGGCAGTTTTAGGGTGATTTTCACCAAAAACTTTTTCGTAAAAATCGATGAACTTCTCAAGTAAATCTTTCGCACCTTTTATATCACCATGATTATGCAGTACTATCGCTAAATTAGAGTAATTGCTAGCAGTTATTGGGTGAGCCTTGCCAAAAATTTTTTCATCCAAAAATACCGCTTTTTCGAGTAAAGCTCTAGCTGCTTCTATGTCACCCAGCTCATCAAGCACCAATGCCAAATTAGAATAGTAGATCGTGGTATTGAGATGATTGTTAATGAAGTTTTCACCCTGAGAGTCTAATGCTTTTCCCTGCAAAACTTTCGCATTTTTTAAATCACCAAGCTCTTGAAGCAGCAACCCCAAATTAGAATAACCTATTGCTGTTATTGGGGAGTCTTCGCCAAAATATTCCACATATATCCGTACGGCTTTTTCGAGTAAAACTTTCGCTCCTTGAAAATCACCAAGGTCTTTAAGCACTAATGCTAAATCAGAACAAATAGCGGCTATTTTTGGTTCAACCTCCTCTGAAAGAACTTCAGCTAAAAGCATCGCTTTTTCATGTAAATTTTTCGCGCCATGCAAATCTCCTAAACCATGAAGCATGGCCCCCAAATCAGAATAACACTTAGCTGTTTCCAGACTTTTCTCGCCAAAAAAATTCATATTAAAAGCTAATTTTTTTTCGAGTAAATCTTTCGCCTCTCCGTAATCCCCAACCCATTTTAACCCGTCGATTAAATTTTTTTGTAGAGAAAAATCCCGCACGTCAATTAAATCAATAAATAGACGATAAACTGTTTTACCAAAAGGAATCCAAGGAAACTTTTCAATAGGGTTATCTTTGGTTTGGTCTAGGCTTAGTTTGTTAATTATATTTTCGACCAATGAAGTCACATCATCAAGTTGCACATTTAATTGTGTGAATAATGCCAGCTGTATAATTTGATGCATTTTGTAGCTGTCGTTTTTACTATCCGCAATTAACCAGCCGCTCTCTTTAAGGCTTTCGAGTATTTCAGAAAGCGTAAAGTCAAAATCTTCTTTTAAAGTCAGAAGATCTTCTAAGATTTCGTAGGTGTGGAACTCTGTTGGTAAGCAAGTTAGTTGTTTTAATAGGTGTATTTCCTGCTTAGAAAGTTTATCTACCTTAAAAATAGAGCACAAATACGAATGAATACGCTCTACTTTATCACCACCTTGTGTGTGGTTGATGCTCACATTCGCAGTAATGTCATCTTTTATAGCGGTTAATAATTCATCTAACGTTGCTCTTTTACGTTGCGCTATCTTGGCTAATAACTCGATGGTTAGTGTGTGGTAATCAATGGCTTTAACAATTGCGGCGATATCTGTATTTTGAAGTTTAGTTAGGGTGTAATGGCGTTTAAATAAATCGATAGCGGCGGTTTCAGATAAAAACCCCAACTCTTTTACTTCAAAGCCTACGATTGCTTCTCTTGAGGTAATTAAAATATGCCAGTCAGGCTGTTTGGGTAATTGGTCTTTAATTTTAGTGAGTGACGCAAACGCATTATCAATAACCAATAAATTAGGCTGATTTTCTAAGGCCCGCAGTTGATGAATTACTCTTGGAAATAGCTCATCGACGGTGCCAGTAGCATCGATATTTAAGCTGTGCAATAAACCTTCGGCGGAGATTAAATCTTGCCGAAAATCGTCACTGATTTGTTGTACCCAAGCGACGTGTGCGTAGTTTTCACAATAAAAAGTTGCGTAGGTTTGCGCCAAGGCGGTTTTACCAATGCCGCCCATACCATTGACCAACAACACTTGTTGTTGGTTACTTAAGTGTTCTCGTAAGTCTTTCAGTTCTTGCTCGCGACCAATCAGGGCTTTGGGATCAAATTCCGGTACTAATGTTGTTAATTGTTTAGGAATTATTGCTTTGTCTGATTGTTTGATTACGACTTTTTTACAACAAAGTCTCCCGAAGTTGTGACTGTATTGTTGTCGCCTTGCACGCCAATATTGGTTTCATCTTGGTTTAAAAACTTCGCCAGTTGTTCTTTGCCGGATTGGGTTTGTTGCAGCGCTGAAATTAGCCCGTTGATCAATGTTTGTACTGGAACCAAATCAGCAACATTGTGCTTGTCAAATTCTTCCACTAATACCGCTTTATAAGCATGGGATTCGGGGTTTTCTGCCAAGTCTTCCAGCGCTTTACTGGGTTTGCTGTTGATACCAAAAAGGTCGCTGATTTTGGTTTTAACGGCCGTAAAAGCGCTTTTCACCGTGCTTTCGGTAAGTTCGGTAGCGCCACAAGCAATAGCGGCGCGCAGGGTTTCGACGATCTCAGCTACGGGTAGGATGTCCATGTTTATTCCACTAATAAAATTCATTACGCCTAGAAAATTCATTCAAAGTATCATTAAGCAATAGGCACTTTTGGTCAAGAGGTGAACATAAACAGACATCATCTAAGCGGTGGTTTGTTGACGTTTAATTTGACTATTCGGAATGACTGTCTTTGAAAAAGGTAGATGCTGAGAGAAATAGTTGTCGTGAGGGTTTTATTGAGAGGTAATTTGAGAGACCTCTGATTAATTCTTTCACGATTTAATCAGAGGTTTGTTTAGATATTTAGAAAAATAAGATGTTTAACAACAATTACTGATATTGGTATTTATCAGCTTTGTTTTTAAATGCTTGAATATCGTCAATAAATTTAATTTCTTCGGGTTTTTCTTCGGTTGTGGCCGCTGCAAACCATAGCCATTGGCCGTTTTTAACGACGCTCGCGGTGAAATCAACGAATTCTTCCACGGTCATTTTATCGATTAAATTAGCTAATTGTTGGTCGCGGTCAAAAGTTTTTTGTTCAAAGGCGATGTTGTCCCAGTAGATTTCCGATTGTTCAAACAGGTTTTTAGGCGCTTCTAAAAGCCTAGCTTTTATGGCCTCTTTGTTTTGTTCAAAGTTTTCGGCGGCATTAAAGGTTTTTAAATATTCCAACATGGCAGCTTTAATGGTGGTAATGGGTACCGTTGGTGATTGAACAATAAATAAGGTTGCAGGTACGTTTTTAATTTGCATTGACGTGGTTGCAACTATGTAACCTAATTGTTGATCGGTTCGTAAACGGTTGTAGAAACCCGCATCAACGGCTTGTTCTAACAACATCATTTTAGCTTGATCTTCAAGACTGTCGCCCTGCCCTTGTAAATAACCCACTAAGGCGTTATCTGGGTGTTCAACATCAAGCCAGCTCCAAGTATCGCCGATGGGTAATTTAACAACGGTAGCCTTGGGCAGCTCTAGGTTATTTTTAGCGCCTTTTAACAGGTTAGCGTCAATTAAGGCCGCAATATTGGTTGCATCGTTTTTGGTGAAGTTACCAAATACCAATACTTCGGTGTCGGCACCGGCAAATAAACTGGTGGTAAAAGGTTTTAAATCGTCCAAATTAATGGTTTTTAATACCGCTAATTTTTCTTCGATCGTCCACTTTGGTGAAAACACGGTAGCGGCGGCATCAGCAAATATCTGTGAGTACGGAGTTTGTCGGCTGTTGTTGGTCCAAGCGCGCTCCAATTGGTTTTTAACCACATCATAATGCGACGCTAGGTTATCAAAATCTTGCAACTGCTCGATAATACGCTTAATTAGCTCGTCTTGTTTATCGGAATAGCCGCCAATACGTAAATCAAAACCACGGCTGTTGCTGCCTAGACCAAAATTTAAGCCCGCAAGACTGGCTGGATAACTGTACGACTGCAAGCTTTCTTCAACCATGTTCTCAAACAAATCAAGCATTACCGCGCCTTTAATGTCTTTAGCGACATTCGGTAATAAGAAACGAATATTCACAACACCGCGAGGCACCTCGTAAGAGGTATCGGTTTTAAACCACACGTCTAGGCTATTTTTTCCGATTAATTCAGGAATTTCGGAATCTTGAGTATCTTTAACCAAGGCTAAATCGGTAGCAATAAACGGATTTTTCTTTGGCAGAGCAAGTTGCGCTACCAAGTCTTTATCCACCGGCCATTCTTTGCCTTTTAACGATTCCACACTGTATGGCGTGTAGTAGTAATCGGATTTTTTATCGGCTTCTACGGTTTTTGAAGACAAATGCAAAAATAAATTTTCGGGTTTTATTTCTGCCAAATAAGACTTGATGAGTTTTTTGTCGAATTTCTCATAAAGGCTACCACCGTTTAAAATATTTTCTGGCGGTAATTCTTGTAAAACACCGGCGAGAAAACTCACGGTACCTGATGGCGATTGTTTTTCACTAAAACGAAAATCAATATCGGCAATTTTTGCTTGTTCGTTAAAGCGCCATTTATTTAAGCCAGATTTTTTAATGTTTTCAATTTCGGCAAAAAACAACCCTACTACTTCGTCTTTATGGGCAAGACCTTCGTCGGTTAGTTGAATCGACACCAAAAAGCTGCCATTAAAGCGATCACTTAAACCGTCGCCAGCGCTTAGGTTTTCGGCCCAGCCTTGTTTTTTAAGCACATCTAGCAAAGAACCTTCACCTTCGTGACCGACTAGATTACCAATGTAGCTGAGTGGTTTTTTACGGAAATATTCCAGTGTTGGCGGTACTGAGAACATCATGGTTAGTCTGTGGCCGTCTTTTTCGGGAACCGTCGATAACATTAACGGCAGTTTACCTTCTTCAAATAAAGGCACACCTTCGCGAATAACTTCTGCACGATTCTTTTTCACATCGCTGAATAAGTTGGTCACAAGGGTTTGTAGTTCATCCAGGCTTTCTTTGCCTAAAACTACTAAAGTCATTTGATCAGCTGAATAATATTTGCGATAAAATGCAATTAAATCTTCTCTGACGGGATCGTCAACACGATTGGCCAGTGTTGCGAGGCTACCAACGCTGAATTTAGACAATGGGTGTTCAGGATTTACCACTTCGCGGTAAGCGTCTAAATTGCGACGAAAATCGTCTTTAATATTAGCGCTGTATTCTGAGTTTACGGCCTTACGTTCGCGGTCAACATAGGCTTGCGTAAACAAGGGCGCAATAAAGAATTGAGCAAATCGATCTAGAGTTTCGGGTAATGCGCTGGCTTTTACCTCAAAGAAATAATTGGTGTGCTCAGAGCTGGTAAAGGCGTTGTGGTTACCGCCGTTTTTACTGACAAAATCTTGGTAGGCGTCGGGCTCTGGGTATTTTTTGGTACCCAAAAACAGCATGTGTTCTAAGAAGTGCGCCAAGCCTAAGCGATCGTCTGGGTTATCGTTACTGCCAACAAACACGTCTAACGCAGCGGCTGCTTTATCGGCGGTTTCGTCGTGAATAACAACCGCTTTTAAGCCATTTTCAAGCTCAAAATAACGATACTCACGGTCATCAATATCGCCTTTTTGAATAGTTACTGCAAAGCTTTGCCAACTGATAGTAGAAGCAACGGCCATGACGACCAGCACTTTTAATTTAGGGAGTTTTTGAGGTGATGTTGAAACTGTTTGAGCGGCTGTGGACTGTGGATTTGAACGGCTGATAAATCGTTTAAATAAGGTGTGTTGCAGATTGAATACAGATTTTTTTAAACGGTTTTGCATGTATAAATAACCCCTAAATTATGTACCGGCCTGTTTAGCCTTCGATCCCTAAAATATTGTTATCTGACTTTGATGCTTTGGGTTGGTTCACACCAAAGTCAGGCAATTCGCTCAGTTACTGTTGAGCCTCTAGCTCTTTATGGGCTAACGGCCAAGCACTTACCACGGCTTTGAACAAGGTCGCCAATGGAATGGCGAAAAATACGCCCCAAAAACCCCACAAGCCGCCAAACACTAGCACCGCAAGAATGATCGCAATTGGGTGTAAATTAACCGCTTCCGAAAATAACAGCGGTACTAATACGTTGCCATCTAAGGCTTGAATAACAAAATACGCCAACATTAAATAATAGAATTCGTTGGTAAACCCCCATTGGAAAAATCCAATTAATGCCACAGGAATGGTGACTACGGTTGCGCCAATGTAAGGAACAATGACCGACAAGCCCACGGCAATGCCGAGCAATAACGCGTAATTCACCCCCAACAGCACAAAGCAAACATAGGTAACGGTACCGACAATAAAAATTTCGATAACCTTGCCGCGTACGTAATTGGCCGCCTGAAGGTTCATTTCAGTCCAGATTTTACGCATAACTGGGCGTTTATGAGGAAGAAAAGAAGAAAGCCAAGCAAGAATTTGGTTGCTGTCTTTTAAGAAAAAGAACACCAAAATAGGTACTAATACCAAATACACTAACACCGCAATTAATACAGGCAAGCTGGCTAGGGATACGGTTAGCAGAGTTTGGCCAAATTGCGCAATTTTGCCGCGCGCCAGCTCAATAATTTCTTGCACCTGCTGCTGATTGATAAATGTTGGGTATTTTTCGGGCAGCAATAATAAGACTTTTTGCACTTCTGAAATCATGGTGGGCAATTCAGAAATGAGATTGCGCGATTGATCCCATAAAATCGGTAAGATCACTAATAAACTAACGACTAAAAATCCGATTAATAAAATAAAGGTAATGGTTACGGCAAAGGTATGGGGTATTCCGGCTTTTCTGAGTTTGCCAACAACACCTTGTAACAAGAACGCAATAATCACACTGGCAAACATAGGCGCTAAAGTGGCACCAAGTGTTAACAAAATAACCAGTGCGGCTACCAAAAAGACAAGGAGTAAAACGGCCTCTTCATCTGAAAAGTAACGGTTAATCCACGAACCGAAAATATTGAGCATAGTTTTTTGAGACCTTAAACAAAACGAACCTGGTTAAAAATAAAGCATTCTAAAAACAAAACTAAAAAAATACTGATTACGAAAAGCGCTTCTATCTTGTAAGTATATAAACCTTAAAAGGCATCTTAATCTTAAAAGGTTACCGTCTTTCTTCAAACGATACTGAGTGACAGGCTATCAAGGTTTATTGACTCGCTTCACCCAAAATAAAATACGTTCTCCAGACTCCTGGGTTTTTAGCAACGGATTACCCGACAGCTCGCAATACACGGGAATGTCTTTTTTTGAGCCTGCATCGGTTGCAATAACGCATATGGTTTGACCAACGGCTAATTCCCGCAAACCCAACTTTAATTTGAGCAGTGGCAGCGGACATGCCAAGCCACTTGCGTCTATGGTGTGATCGGCTTGGATGGGATATTCGTCAGTCATAGTATGCAAGTTCTAAACAAAGGCAGCACTTTAGTATAAACCGAGCCGTATACCAAAACGTAGCTTTCTCAAGGCTTCATAAACGAATCATAGAATCACAACCGCAAGTGATCAGTATTTGATCTAGAGACTCTTTCAGATTGGAGATTGAAGGACACGTGAAGGAAACCCCAAAAGGAATTTCCTTCAGTCAAAAGACTTCAGTAAAAAGATAAGACAGGTAGATCGATTCACCGAAGCTTAAGTAGCCTGTTTTTGCGCTCTTGAATTTTCTGCTGAGAAAATACCGCATACAAACATGGCAAAATAACCAAGGTTAAAGCGGTTGAGGTAACTAACCCTCCTACAATCACCGTGGCCAACGGCTTTTGTATCTCAGACCCAATTCCGTTAGATAGCAGAATGGGAATTAAACCCAGTGCCGAAGTAATAGCGGTCATTAGTACGGGTCTTAAACGCGAAACGGCGCCATCAATGATTGCTTCTTCGATGCTATTAGAAACAAACAATCGGCGATTGATGCTTTCTACCAAAACCACTGCATTCAGTACCGAAACACCAAACAAGGTAATAAAGCCAACCGAACTGGGCACCGATAAATATTGGCCGCTAACCCAAAGAGCAACTATTCCGCCAATAACGGCTAAGGGTACGTTTACCAAAATCAGCAACGCTTGCGACACCGAACCAAAAGCGAGATACAACAATACGGCAATCAGCAAAATAGATAAGGGGACAACCAAACTTAACCGAGCTTCAGCACGTTGTTGGCTTTCGAACTGTCCGCCATAGCTGACCGAATATCCTGACGGTAACTCGATTTGCTCAGCCAAAGCGTTTTGAATATCCGCAACCACACTGCCCATATCACGACCTTGGACATTGGCTTGAATCACCACGCGACGCTGAACTTCTTCACGACGAATTTGCGGTGGACCAGATTCAATATCAACCGAGGCAACGTCAATTAATCGCACCCAAGCACCACTGGGCGTTTGCAGACGCAACTCTTCAATGGCGGATTTTCGGTTGCGATGGCTTTCGTCTAAACGCACGTAAATATCGTAGCGCTCATTGCCGTTAATAACCTGCCCCGCAGCTTGACCACCCAAACCGGCATTAACTAATGACGTAATATCGGCGACGGATAATCCGTAACGCGACAGTCGTCTGCGATCTGGGCGAATCACCAATTGCGCTTCACCGGCGATTTGCTCCAACGCAACATCCGCCGCACCGGGAATCTCTCGAACCAAGGCTTCAATCTCTTGGCCTTTTGATTCTAAAACCGACAGGTCTGGGCCAAACAACTTAATGGCAAGCTGGGCTTTTACACCCGATAACAGTTCATCAACCCGAGTGGCGATGGGTTGCGAGAAGTTCAGCAATAATCCCGGATACACCGAGAGCTTTTCTTCCATTAAATGCTGTAAATCAGCACGATTGCTGGCGCTGGTCCAAGTATTTACCGGCGTTAGGCCAATGTAGATCTCGATGTTATTGACCGGCTCTGGATCACCACCGATTTCTGGCCGACCCACACGCGATAACGCGTAGCGAACTTCAGGAAATTCCAGCAATAAGGCTTCTAACTTTGGTGCCACACTAAGCGCTGTTTGCAAGCTACTCGAAGGCGCCAAAGTTACTCGCAGGTTTATGGTGCCCTCTTCTAACTCTGGAACAAACTCGGTACCGAGCCGCGGAATTAACAATAAAGACAGCAACAATAAAACGCCGGCGCATCCGGCAATTAAAAACTTTTTGCGAATCGCAAAATGCAAAGCGCGCTTATAGGCATTTAACCCAGCACCTAATTGGCGTTGCCAAAAACCCGACGGGGGTTTATCAACATTACTGTTTGGAGTTTTTTCGCTGAGTTTTTTCGCGGAATCACTGAATAAAGAAGAACCGCTGAAAAAAGAAGAATGACTGAAAAAATAAGTCGCCAGTGCCGGTGCAACAATTAAGGCAACCAACAATGCGGATATCATGGCAAAAATAATGGTTTCTGCCATAGGTTCGAATAATTTCGCTTCAACACCTTCAAAACTAAACAGTGGTAAAAACACCACCAAAATAATTAGGGTCGCGAAAAAAACCGAGCGCGCAACCTCACTGGTGGCGTTAAACACCGTTACCGAACTCTCTTCGACTTGCTGAGTTTCTTCGTTGACTTGCCGATGTTTGACCACATTTTCGACCACCACCACAGAGCCATCCACCAACATACCAATGGCAACCGCCAAACCACCCAGCGACATTAAGTTAGCGGATAAATCCAGCTCGATCATCACTAAAAGTGCTAATCCCACCGCAATAGGAATGGAAATAAGCACCAATAAGGTTGCACGTAAATTCAGTAAAAATAACGCTAATACGATAGAGATAAATACAAAGGCAGCGATTAGTGCCTGCACAACCGTATTGACGGCACTATTCACCAAGCTCGACTGGTCGTAAATAACTTGCAGGCTTACACCTTTTGGCAATGCTTGATTAACCAAGGTAACTCGGTTTTCGATATTTTCGATGGTTTGTTGGGTATTAGCACCGGTTTGCTTGAGAATAATGCCGGTAACGACTTCACCCAGCGAATGAACTTCACCGCTGTCATCACGCTGACTCATGGTAACAGCACCTTGACGAATTTCATCACCGAATTCCACCGTTGCCACGTCAGATACAACCACGCTGACACCATCGATGGATTGCAACGGAATCTGGCCAATTTGTTCTATGCCTGCTTGGTTTGGTTCAATCCAACCGGCTGCACGAATCACTAATTGTTCTTGGCCTCGACTTAAATACCAACCACCAGCATTGGCGTTATTTTGGTTAATTGCCGCAATAACGTCGTCGATACTCAGGTTGTAAGATAATAATCGCGCGGGATTAATATTGACCTGATACTGTTTAACCTCGCCACCAAACGATAAAACATCGGTAACCCCTTCTGCCGGTATCAGCAGTAATTTAACGACCCAATCGTTTAGGCTTCTTAAATCGGTCACCGAGTATTGATAACCCTCTTCTACTTTTAATAAGTATTGGTAAATTTGCCCTAACCCCGTGGTATTTGGCCCCATTTCTGGCAGACCAACGCCGTCGGGAATTAATTCACGAGCGGCTTGCAGTCGCTCAAAGACCAATTGGCGAGCAAAGTAAATATCGGTACCTTCTTTAAACACCACGGTAACGCCCGATAAACCGGTCTTAGAAATGGAACGCACCTCCTCCACCGTTGGTAAGGCGTACATGACCGCCTCAATGGGAAAGGTAATTAATTGTTCGACTTCCTGGGCGGCAAGGCCCGGCGCTTCGGTGTTTATGGATACCTGAACATTGGTAACATCGGGAAAGGCATCTAATTTTAGACTGGGTAATCGCAATAAAATGGCGACACAAGTGGCCAAAAGTGCGATAACCACTAAAAACCGATTATTAATGGCCCATAGAATGATTCGATCAAACATAACCACCTCTTAATTAATGGTTATGCGGATCGAAACCCGCCTTAGCTTGTTGCGATGCGATAAAAAACGCACCGGAGACAACCACCGAATCGCCGTTTTTTAGCCCTTTAATCTCGTGTAAATCACCGAGCTGACGACCTAAAGTGACAGACTTTTCGGCAAACTCACCTTCTTCATTTTGTACGTAGGCAATCCACTGACCGTCAGGCTTACGAATTAACGCTTCTTCCGGTAAAGCAATGATCGGCGTTTCGGTTTTTAAGAGAAAAAAGACATCGGCAAATAATCCGGGATGCAATTGATGACGCTTGTTTTGCACCGTTAAACGCAGCTTGCGAGTACGAGTCACGTGATCGATGGTGTGTGCTTGTTGTGCAACCTGAGCAAATAAGCTTTTATCACCAACTTTGATAATGGCCGAGTCATTCAACTCTACCTCTGGATTGTCGTCGGGTGGTAAAAACGCCTCTACCCAAAGTGTGTTTTCGTCAGCAACCGACAACAAAGCCCGCCCAGCTTCGACTCGCTCACCTTGAGCAAAACTATCAGCCAAAATAACGCCGTCAGTGCTTGCCGTTAATGTGTAGTAACCAAACTCGCTGGCTTTTAATTGCGGAATTTTTGCTATGTCGGCTTCGCTGATACCGTAGTTAATTAGCGTTGCGCGCGACTGAATAAAATGAGTTTTCGCATTTAAGTATCGTTCTTGGCCAACCGCCTTTTCACCGAGTTCTTGTACACGGCTCCATTGGGAAGACGCGGTTAAATAATCGTTTTGCGACTCGGCAACCTCGGCACTGAACAACGTGACCAGGTCTCGTCCTTCTGAAACGTGATCCCCCAAAGCCACATGACGTTGCACAACGACCGACGGCACTCGTGGCGAAACCACATAACTGGTATAACCATTAGAGAGGACTTCGCCCGGTGCATATACGGTGTATTCCACTATATCTGCCTGCACAGTACGAACCGCGATATCGGCAATACTTTGCTGAGAAGCTGACAGTGCCACACCTTCTTTATGGGCATGGTCATGCCCGTGTTCTTCGTGTTCTTCGTGTTCTTCGTGTTCTTCGTGTTCTTCGTGTTCTTCGTGTTCTTCGTGTTCTTCGTGTTCTTCGTGTT